>JAFDHR010000156.1 GCA_019308645.1 Deltaproteobacteria bacterium | reverse complement strand
CCTTAAATCCTTTATAGGTCATCTTTGCTAACTGTTTCTCAGCTACAATACCTGTGGCATCTATATCAAGGGTGTAGCCCTTGATCCCATCATATTTCATCCCCCGTTTCAGCAACCTTTTATTTACCTTGTCAAGGCCATAGAGACCATCACTTATACCCATGCTCCGAAGCCAATCCCCAAATGCATCCGATGAAGGGATTTTCTCTAAAGGTAAAATCTCCTTTAGCCCCTCATCTGTTCTTATCTGGCGGGTATCTTCCAGACTCCTGCCACCACCATTGAGCATTAAGATGAGAGGGAACGTATACTCAGATGGACTGTAGCCAGCGCCACTGCCTGGCTTGGGTAAGTATCTGTCTACTGACTGTAACAATCCCAACCCTACCGCAAATTCACCAAGTAATGCTAAACCTGCATGAGGAGTTATCATGTCTCTGGTCATTTCTACCTTGAAAGGAAGTATCGTTTGTCGTATCATTGTTTTCACCTCGTTGGTTATGGTTTGATTTGTTTTTGAATATACGTATCTTACCGAATCAACGAGGTTTTTCAACTTTTTTGATATAAATATTAGCTTTAATAGCGATTTTAGGGATTATACTCATTAGAATACGTTATAGTATTTGCGAATCGAAGCACTAAGTTTAAAGACATAAAGTGAATAAGAGTATTTTGGTAAAGAACATGATCAGATGATTTCGTGAAACTTAAGTCGTTTTAGAACCAACGTTACGATAGTAATTTTCGTGAGAACCGATGGTGATCAGCTCTATTCCATCAGGAACCAACCTATATGACAATAAATATAATGCCGTCTTGATTTTAAACTTATGAACAAATACTCCTTTCAAATCTCCTTTTTTTTCTATGCCAACCGAGGGATCCTGGATGATTTGTTTTATCTCATTGTCTAAGCTTGATTTTTCATTCTTGTTAAATCTCTTGACTTTTCTCTCAAATGATCCAGATTGATATATTTTCATTGCTCTCAGTCAAATTTATACTCAGATTTTTCATTTCGATCCAACTCTTCTATTCCGATGAGGATTTCTTTGATTAAATCATAGGTTAAATCCGGGTTTTCTTCTGAGCACTTACCAATCTTGGCCCAGTGTTCAATCTGGCCGGTCAGTGACCGATGGTCAACCTTACTAAATTTCCTCGCTTCACTCAGTAATTCATCTGATACACGAATTGCTGTGGGCATTTTGCTACCTCCAAAAAATTTTTATTTTATACTTGAATAGTAACTACTCAGGTTGTCAGGTTCACGGTTCAAGCCCGCCCTGGCGCGAATTATTTATTATAATCTGTTGCCACTGGAGTATCTGAGTAACTATTTATGTTGCACAATAGCTTGCCCAATCAGGTCTGGGCCAGGGGTTCACAGTTGGCTCATTTTTTTCATATTCCTTGAGGTAATTGATGAATTCACGAACTGCATCACCTGTCCTCCTAACTTTTTCATAAAGATTTTTGAATTCGTTGGACGATACGTATTCTTAAGGGGTTATTAGGTTCAAGGTTTCCCGATGAAATCTAGATTGTTTGACTTATTTTCATACTTGTCTATGTTCATCGTTTTCTAACCTTGAACTGTGAACCTGAATAGTAACCTTGAATATAGCTTATCTTGTAGCATAATGCAACTAATTGTTGCGTTATGCTTTTATGGCGAAAGGTCAGTTGCCAGGGGCAGGCCGAATAGGGTGAGGATATAAACTCAAATTAAAATGGCAATTCCCAGACCCGCACTCCATTAAAAATGTCTGAATCTAAATCGGGGGAATCCAGAACCCCTTGATGCAGCTCCACTCTTGCGAACGGCTTGCCCAATTTACTCTCGCCCCACTGATGAGCAGTTTACTTTGCAAATTTTTCGTCATCGGTTTCGACCATCAAATATCCCAGCGGTTCATCAGATTCCGAGACAAATTTCAGAGATATCACTTTCGATTTCACCAATCATCTCCTTTCGTTTTATTTCCCGTGGAGCTCTCACCTGCGCCAAAAGCTTCCACATAATTACTAAAAGGCCACAACCTTTCTGAAACTTAAAAATTCATAAAACGTCCCAGCTTTTGGCGTCAGGTGCACTGGCTTGTCGGTGTTGTTCTAATTCGTTCCTCGAAATCCCGCGAAAGTTGAAATAAGCGGGGCAACACAATATGTACCCTGATCGCCCTCTCGGTTATCTCAGGCCAGGTTCTCGTTGCTCAAGAAAACTCAAATACAATCCCGCTGTTTCTTTCGGTTTCTCAATCATGGGGAGATGGCCCACGGTATCCATCACCGCTGCCTTGGCCTTTGGCATAACCGCTTCGAGAATCTTCGCGCCGGATACGTGCAGCACCCTGTCATGGGCGCCCCAGACGATGAGGGTTGGAACCGGCAGGCCGTTCAGCAGGACCTCCAGGGGCGGAACGTCCCGAGAACTAAGGAGCTGTTTGAAGATCTTGCTGTTGAGCGGTTGATGCTCGATGGCCTCCTGAATGAGGTACTTTTTGATGGCGCGAGGCATGAACGGCCTTTTCACAAAAACAAAATCCAGCAAGTGCTCGTAGTCCTCAGCGCTTTTTGCAACCAGTGGATTTGGTTTTCCTTCCCTCAGTCGTCGAAACATCTCACTTGGTTCAGCAGAGGCAACGCCGCCCGGTGCAAGCAGCAGGAGACTTCTTACCTCCTCCGGATAGTTTGATGCATACGCTCCTGCGATGCTGCCCCCCATGGAGCTTCCGCCGAGATGCAACGACGTGATTCCCAGAGCTCGGACAAGTGCCTTCACCCGCTCAACCTGAACGCTGATCGTATAGTCGGCCTCAGGGTGGGCACTGCTTTCCCCGAAACCTGGCAGATCCGGAGCAATTACCCTGAAATGTGGCGTGAGATGCTTTGCAAATCGTGTCCAGTTATCCTTGTTTGCACCGAATCCGTGGAGCAGCACGAGCAGCGCATCGCCCTTTCCTCCTTCCAGATATGCAATACGCAACCCATCCACATCGATGCTGTGCTGCTTCAGTCCCCCGGCACGTCTTTCTGCTGTTCTCAGAAGATCAAACGTGGCCCCCGGAAAGAGAAAATAGATGCCAATCAAGCAAAGGAGGATGACTAACGGAGTGAGAATAACTATCTTCTTCATCTTAGTTGTCATGGTTTGTCCATATCCTCTTTTAGTACACTCCTATGTGAGTACAGGAATGCCCGATTTTCTCAATCTGATTTCGTCAATCGTTGATCGTAGAGTAGAACGCCTGGTTATTTCCTCCTTCGGAATTTACACCGAACGCAGAAGTCGCCAGCCGGTGTGAAGCGCAGCAGAATAACGGGCTGGTGAACTGGCATGTTCTGCTCACACACTCAGGTATTTTGAGTTAGTCCAGACTTTGTTGCTATAAGTTCACGAACGGTGGGCACTAATTCATTAGGGACTTTTATAAAAGTCTGATTAGGATCTTCATATGCTGCCTCGTCCTCAGCTACAGCTTCATCCTCTGATTGTGTCTCATAATGTTCGAGCACCCTTTTTACACGTTCTAAATCCCACCCTTTTGGGAATTTGCTCTGTTTCTTCATCATAATTTTCTCCTCCTGCGGCGTTTATATGCCTTAAGCGGTTTTCCGGTTAAATCATAGGCCGTAATACAAAGATACTCTCAGGCACAGGATCTGGAACATATATGACCCGAAGATGCCGGCCAGCATCGGTTTGGCCTATTGCTACGCGAGATCCTTGACGTCCCGGACGATCTTCACCCGGCTTTTTCAATACAGATTCGACCTCACTTTCGCTAACGGCATGATTATAAATATGAGGCTGTTTCGTTTCCGGATCAATATAAAAACGAATTTTCATTTTTCAGAAACCTCAAATTGATTCCATGCAATAAGCAGAACGCCGTAAAAGGGGACGTTGGTTCCAAAGCGATTTATCCATAAATAGTGAAAGATATAATTAAGTTGTACCCGCTCCTTATGACTTCAAAAACTAGTGGCATACTATCATATTTTATGAAAACGCATCAAGTGAATAGAATCATGTTGTACTGAACCATATTGTACCGATTTCTTGAGTCGTAAGTCGTTTTGGAACCAACGTTTTAGAAAATGTATCCAACACATTCTGTAGGGTGTTAAATCGTTTCATAGGTAGTCTATGTGAAATAAAGAACAATCAAATGACAGCGCCTAAAAACAGCAATCCCAGGCTTGCGACCAAAAAACCGGCTATTGTTTCAATCAAATTCTCGATCGTAATCGCCAGATTGCGATGCCTGGCAACTATTCCAAGCGAGATGCCTTTGCCTGATATAACCAACACTACTACACATGTGATGGTCAGGGCCATACCGATAGAAATGGCAATCCCCAGCATGATTCCCAACCCGACCAGCTTCATGGATAGGGCGAACAGCATGACCATCACCACCCCCGAGCATGGGATCATACCTACCACCAATGCCGATAACAAAGGACCATAGAGATGGCGCTTATGGCTCCCATTGAAAGCCAGGTGGCTGGCTTTTGCACTTTTTATCCATCTGTAAATGCTTTTGATCAGAATGCCCAAACCCAGGCAGGTAATCAGGCTGAAGCTGATAATTTGGGTGATCCGGGTCACATCTTCCAATGTGCCTGTGATACTCTTCTGCAAAATAATGCGGATGATCAGCACAAACATGATTCCCGACAATCCATGAAACAGGGCAATAAAGTTGCCGAAAAGCATCCCCCGTAATAATCTCGGGCGCTGAGATAAAATGTACAATATGGCAAAGCCTTTGCCATGTCCTGGGCCGGCTGCATGGATCACCCCATAGGCAAAAGCAACCACCAATAGAAAGGCCAAAGGTTTCAAGCTGTTGGTCACCTTGGCCTCGCGCATCAGATCCGCCATTTTCTGCTTGAGTCGGTACTGCCAAAGGGCGATCATGGACAGAAGCGGATTCTTGGTAGCAGGATGCGTCGTCATATGATGGGCTTCTGATTTAGGTTTGGCGGTAAACGGATTTTGCGCAAAGACCGGCTGCAGCATAACTACAATGCAAACAGCCAAAAGGCAAAGCATCAAATACGTCATTCTCATGACTTCAACCTGAATTTCAGAAATAGTGCCCAGGGATTGACCATACCAAAATAAATCGAGGTGGATTTGTCTTTTTTGAGGGAGCTTTTAATCACAAATCGATCTCGATTCTCAACAAGTGCGGGCCGTTTTTGGGCAAAGAAGATGGCGGTATAATAGGAAGGATCATATGTGGCGATGACGATTTGTTTAAACAATTCGTGGGCTTTCACATGGCAAGGCACAAAAAAATGATAGGAAAGCTTGCCATTTTTTAAAACCGCGTTAAAATCCTTGATCCACTTGACTTTGAAGGACTGACCATCGATTTTCACGAAGATAAAATAATCGTATTTAGCGATATATGAGAACGCTTTTTCTTTCACCACGGCAACTTCGGCCGGTTCCAGTGTGCTGTTTTGGTTTTGATCGTAATCCGTGGCGATCATGCTACTGAACATCTCATCGAAATGCCACTCGACCCCAAATCCTACCAGACCTTGATTGTCAAACACGATGTTCAATCGCTGGACAATAAAAACATGCGGATGGGCAATCACATCGGAGCCCATGCACAACACATTCAAAAAAAGAATCAGACATAATACCTGCTTTCCGACACGAATCATGTGCATTTGACCATCAGCAATTCCATTTTTGGGAAACCTTTTTGAAAAAAGTTTTTCCATAGGGGACGCTCGTGCAGAACGTGCATAGACCCTCAGATATATTTCTCTTTCTCAGGGGCCTCTTCTGCTAAAACGGCCCTCGTGACACATGAGCTTGTCACTCCGAGATATCGCGCAACTGCGGCACCGGAATATCCCAACTCCTTCACCGCCAGCAAGGAGAACACCCTGCGAGCTTCAACGATTTCATCCCTACGGCTCCCAGAGCGAAGTTCGCCAGAGTCAACCCCATGAACCTCGCATACCTTCTCTGCCAAGACAGCCAGATCCATCCTTCGGGTTGTCAGCCTCAAGTTCTCCCTACCAATATCGTCCATCTCCTCCAAGACCTGGCCTACGAACTCACCGTCGCCCAGTATCCTCTGGTCTGATGCCTCCTTGTTTCCACTTCTCCTCAGGGCCAAAACCTCAAACCAGCCGCCTATACTCCTGATCAGGCCGCCTCCCACCAGCTCAGGCCTTTTTCCTTGACCAACTCCTTGTTCAACAAATTCCATATAGTTTTTCCTTGCCTCAGGAACGGTTCCAAAAAACGACAATACATACTGCGTGTCCTGCCAGTCCCTGTCCAGATATCCTGCCAACGCAGAATGACCTGACCAGGGTGATCTATTCAATTCCTTAATGTTTTTCACTAAACCTGCTCGAAGCAAATTGAGGTGAATGTAGCGGACCAATTCCAGTAAATACGCATCTTCCTGGCATACTATGGATTTGTATCTGTTTTGAAAAAGGTGTCCATGGCGTCGGTGACGCTTGTTGAAGTTCACCACATAACCCGTCAATAGCTTGCGCATGCTCGAGGATAGTGGTCGCTTTTTTGTCTTGCAAAGGAGGTGGAAATGTTATGTGAAGTTCTGGATTATGTGAAGTTCGTTTCCTACCTGCGATGAAACCCCTCACCATTCCAGCCTTTTTTCTCAATTTCTGATTTTCCACTGATATTACTACACATA
>JAFDHR010000155.1 GCA_019308645.1 Deltaproteobacteria bacterium | reverse complement strand
CTAGATGCCCGAATTTTGCCCGAGCCTGATGAATTATCGGAAGAAATAGGAAGAAGATACGTATCCGGCAAGGAATGTCATCCCTATTTGCTCACCACAGGGGATCTAGTCAGAATGACCCAACTTGAAGATTTTAACCCAGATAGGGCAGCATTTATGATGCTTAACTTCGATGGTTCCTGCAGGTTGAGCCAATATGCCTTGTCTCAGAAATTGGTCCTCAAGAGGTTAGGTCTGGGTCATATCCCTATAGTTGCCCCGATTGTCTCTATCCGCCATGATGAATGCACCGAGTTATTTGGATTAAAGTGGGCGGAGGCTATCTGGAAAGGCTGGCTAGCTACGGATGTCCTATTAAAGAAATTACTTCATATTCGCCCTTATGAAGTAAACAAAGGAGAGAGTGACAAGGTTTATGAACAAGCCATAGAGAGGATAGCCTCTGGAATTGTCAAGGGTAATTTTCGGCAGGCTTTAAACAGTTCAGTAGCAGCCATGGACGAGATCCCGATTAAGAATGAAGATAGACCAATCATAGGTATAGTGGGAGAGTTCTATACCTGTATGAACTCCTGGTCTAACAACGATATAATCAGAGAATTTGAGTCACTGGGCGCTGAAGTGAGATTTGGGCCAACTACTACAGATTATTTGGTATATTTTAATGAGGTATATCCGCAGACTCACTTTTCTAGAAGAAAATATCTCTCTGCCCTTTATTACTATCTTAGAAAAGTTCCCTTCATGTACTGGAAGGGAAAGATTGAGGGAATGATGAAAGACGAGCTTCGAGATTGCAGAATTCCCAGGGTTGAGGATATAGTTACGCTTGCTGCTCCTTATGTAAGTGATGATATAGACCCGGTGGTAACTGTAAATGTGGCTAAAGCGAAGAATTATGCTATGAAGGGCTGCAGTGGTATAGCGAATCTAATCATTTTAAATTGCCTTTTTGGGACTGTATCGACTGCTATTTATAGAGGAATACAAAAGGAGCATAACCGTATTCCTGTGCTTAACATGATATACGATGGGCTAAAGCAAACCAACGCAAAGACAAGGATAGAGGCCTTTATACATCAGGCGAAGTTATACCACCAAAGGTACGGAGGAGTTTAGTTAATCAGCACTTTTTAGAAGCTGACATTCCGAATTTGTACGAAGTTCACCGCGTCATGGTGGGCAATGTTTATAATGAGAATATCTAAGGGACTACCACTTTGAACTGTGCTTTTTGATTTTGTCTAGGATTTCGTGTCAGGGATTTGAGATTTAGAGAGAACCACCCATTCGATTTGGTCACCGTTTTTCAAGACAGACACGATTTGGTTCTTATACCTTAGTTGCTCCACCAGAAAAAATTGCCCCTTATAGTCCAAAGCAATGTGATTCTCATCGGGGACTGAGATTATCCGACAGGTCTTTAACCCACTTATACCAATCCCGATGACCTTCAGAATTGCTTCCTTTGCTGTCCAATAACGAAAAAATGTATCCCAGGACCTTTCCTTTAGCTCCCATTCCTCATCACTCGCCACATGAGCAAAAAGCAATTCATCGCGGGCTTTTATTTCTTCAATATCGATCCCGACCCTATTTTTGCTAACCACTGCCGCCACATACTCAGGTTTATGAGAGAGAGACCAGTAAATGCCAGCAACTGGACGTGGTACACCCTTTTCATCCTTTAGTAATTCCCCAAGCTTAACCTGACTTTTTTCAGCACTCAGTTTTAACGCCTCTCGAGCAATTCGGCTTAGATGAGCTACTTTTTGTTGGCCTTGGCGTTTATGTCCAGCTTCGATAACTGGCATGACTACAGGGAATAAAGTCATTTGTTTATCAAAATTTAGTTGCCTTCTTAATGATATCTTTGTCAAAGTAGTTGATTGACATTCCAGCATCCACAACAATGCTCTGAGCATTAATGCCGCTGGACCGTTCGCTCAATAAAAACGCCACTGTATTGGCTACTTCACTGGTCACCAGAGCTTTTTTACGTAAGGTTAATTGCTCTGCAAATAGATAATAGTCTAAATATCCTGGTATCCCCGCGGATGACGATGTCTTCAATAATCCGGGGTTCACGGAATTAAATCGGATTTGGGAGAAAGAACTGAAGGATTTGGCCAGGAAACACAGGGTAGAGTCCAAGGCAGCTTTTACAGGAGCCATAAAACCATAGGGTTCGGCCGCCATTTTGGTGGTTGAAATGGAAATGGTGACTACAGATGCATTTATATCCAATAGGTCTTTGAAGGCACTAGCAATGGCGATTAATGAATAACAGGAAATATCAACTGACTGCAGAAAGTCTTCCCTTTTTGTTTCGTGAAATGGCTTGAATCCTCCTGCGTAATTGGCAAATGCTATGGAATGAACGATGCCATGAATTTTGGGATATTTTTGGGATACGTCTTCAGCTAGTTTTTTGATTTCCTGCTCTCGTTCGACATCGCATACGAAGATATCCGTGTCAGGAATAATCTTGGCGACACTCTCTTTTCTTGCCGATGATCGGACACTATAGATCACATTTGCTTTTGCCTGGGAAAGAACCTCTCCAACCGAGAAGGCAACGCTTTTCTTGTTAGCCACCCCAAAAATAAGAAAAGTCTTATCCGCAATGTCCAAAAAGTCCATATAGTGCCTCTTAATTATACCTTCCAGTTATATGTCATGTCAGTATGCCTCTTTAGCCAGGGTGACGGTAAATTCGACTGTGACCGAGGTCTTACCGGCGACTGAGGCTTTGCCCTTCATGAAATAAGCATTACTGACCTTTTCTACAAGTTCCGCTTCAATATCCATGGTGTTGCCCGGTTTGACCATACTTTTAAACTTGGCGTTATTAATTCGAGTCAAAACGGGAACGCCTCCACTGATGCCGCCCATCATTTTGGAGAGCAAAATTGCGCCCGTTTGGAAAATGGATTCACAGATAAGCGCTCCGGGCATGACTGGTTGTCCTGGATAATGGCCTTTGAAAACTGGCTCATCGGGCCTTATCTCTTTCGTTGTTTTGATTTTTGTTCCGGTTATTTCTACGATTCTATCGACAAACAAAAACGGTGGACGATGGGGTATTGAATTTAGAACCTCCTCCATCTCATAAACCTCCACTTACCTCAAGATTAGAACCGGTAACGTAGGACGCCTCTTTGGAAGCCAGGAAAAGAACGCAGGCGGCTACTTCTTCGGTGCCTCCGAATCTCTTTAAGGGAATCCTCGCCAGATAATCTTCACGCAATTTATCTGGAAGGTCTTGAATCAATTCGGTGGCAATAAATCCGGGAGATACACAATTAACCGTGATACCCCGAGTGGCGACCTCTTTGGATAACGATTTAGTCAAGGCACTCAAGCCTGCTTTGGAAGCTGCATAGTTCGCCTGTCCTTCAAAACCGTATCTTTCCATCACAGAGCTTATGTTGATAATCCTTCCATATCGTTTGCGCATCAGAATCATGACGGCAAATTTGCACATGTAAAAGATTCCAGCGAGATTGACATTAAGCACATCATGCCAGTCTGATTCTTTCATCATCGCCAGGACAGAGTCCTTTCGTATACCAGCGTTGTTAACAAGGACTTCGAAACCGCCGTATTTCGTGTCTATGTATTTGAAGAACTTTTCCACCTCTTCATACCTGCTTACATTAAGTTTTTGGATATCAATATTTTCGGCAAACTGGCCGTTGTCTTGTCTAAATTTCGCTGCCGCAGCTTCATTTGTCGAATAAGTCACAATAACTCTTGCGCCTGCCTTCAAGAAACCCTCGGCGATGGCTTTGCCTATACCTCTGGTTCCGCCAGTGACGATAGCAGTTTGCCCTTCAAAGTTATGCATTGGTTGCACCTGATGCGAGAAATTTGTCTACATCGTTGGCGACAATTACTCCGTAATTAGCCGCGCCTAGCCAACCTGACATAATGATCCCGACAGACCCGGTATGGAAAAGCCCGGCTATCTCTTTGGGAAGTCCCATACTGACCTTTAACCCTTCGAATTTGGTGCCAAAAGAGGCACCGCCTAAATGGAGTGTATACCTTTGAAATGTCCTGGGAGTGGCAGCTTCCAGGTGGTCTACCTTATCCCTAATCTTAGGAACATATTTCTCCAGAGCATCAAGCGTTCGCTGAATCAGTTCTTCCTTAGAAGTCCGGTATTCTTCTTCCGACAGGTTTGCCCAGTCTTCGTAATTAGCATTAGAGGAGGCAACGATGGAATACATATCAGAGCCTGGTCGGGTAGTGGGATAATAGATGGAAAAGGTGCGGCTGGTGGTATTCTTACTGCAAAGTTCCTGGGAATCAAATTTTGCTGCCTCCGAGGAAAAAAGCAAATCTCCTATGTAATCAATTCCTTCGCCCTTCTTAATACCTATATATACCTGACAACTGCTGTTATTGAGGCGCACTTTCCTTGCCTCTGCAACGAAGCTCGGAGAAAAATGTTCATCTCCGGCCAGCTTATGGACAGTTGATAATAAATTAGCATTGGAGACAACAGCCTTGCTTCTGATTGTCTCTCCATTCGCTACTACCCCGGCAGTTTTTCTATTATGGATAATTATTTTCTCCACCAGACATTTGGTACGAATATCAACGCCATTTTTTATCAGCTCAGCCCGCATCATTCCAATAATTCTGTCCGTGCCACCCTGAAAGGTATAAACGCCTTTATTCAGGAAGTTGGAAAAGACAATTCCGTAGGTTATTGCTGGGTCATCCAGGGTTGAGCCGTTGGCATAGGTGATTGGTTCCATTATCATGCGAATGACATCATCCCTGCCTGGGAAAAACCTTTCAAAAAGCTGTCTTGTAGTTAGGTTTTGATCATCATAGAAATTCATACCTCTAATTGTACTAATAAAGTCATCAATAGTCTCTACGGGAATCTTGAAGCGTTCCTGCAAGATGCGTTTGAAATCATCGCTATCATAGGTCGTTGTAAGAGAGAATTGGGGGTTGTCCAATCGGATGCCTTTAAGCTGAACGATTGAGTTGGCAATTTCAGGACTCCAATATTTCCGACAAGTTTTAATCATACCTACTGGAAATCCATGTAAGGAGATATCAAAAATATGCCCCCCCTTCCTCTTGAACCAGGTAGCCAGTCCACCAAGGTTGTAGTGCTGCTCAATAAGTAAGACTGAATATCCTCCTCTGGCAAGCATATTGGCACATGTCAATCCCCCCAACCCGCTTCCAATGACGATGACATCATATTCTGATTTTGTATCCTCTCGCCAATTGTGGTCCATAGATTTCCTTTTCCTTAAGTCTTCTGTAGAACGTGAAGATTTGCCATGACGATGCCACTAAGCATTGCTCCAATGATTCCCAGAAATCCTTGGTCTGTGCCGCAGATAAACAGGTTATCTAAATGTGTCCTTCCAGTTTTGATTTTATTTGGTGTTCCGTAGATGGCGCCATTTATGTGACCGGTGAATTTATAGATTGTTTTAGGAGTGAATGTATCTGTAAAAACTACTGAATCACGAAAATCAGGGATCAATTTTGTCACTTCTCTAAGCGAAGCTTCAAGTTGGGCGGCTTTTTGGGCCTTATATTCTTCCTCGGTTAATTTATCCCAGAGATCAAAATTGGCCAGGTTGGTTACCCTTAGTATGCCTTCAGGTAAGGGATTTTCGAATTGAAAATTATTGGGACAACAAATCAATCCGCTGGAAACATCAACCAAATCATCGGGCTTTTGATAATTCAATTTCTCTGACGTATTGAAAAAAGTTACTGTGGTGTCATATCCCATCGTGGCTGGTTCCTTATCTAGAATCAGGATAGACTCCATGAATGAAAGTTGCCCAGGATTAAAGTTTGCTCCTGAAGTATTACACCCAGAACAAAGCCGTATGGTCTCCAGATAACCAGCGGATGATATTATCTTATCCGCCGTGACCACTTC
>JAFDHR010000154.1 GCA_019308645.1 Deltaproteobacteria bacterium | reverse complement strand
TCGTCGAAGCCAAAACGAGATGCCTGCGAGTAATGAGGAGGTTGAAGCAGCCTTACGTGAAGGGGTACAGATACACTGTCAGGTAGCACCTACACGGATTGTTATTAAAGAGGGGAAGATAAAGGGTGTAGAATTGCTAAGGATGGAGTTAGGTAACCCTGATGAAACAGGAAGAAAGATGCCTATTCCGATTACAGGGAGTGAGTTTTTTGAAGCCGGTGATTTTGTAATTCCTGCTATTGGGCAGCGTTCGGACATTCCATTTCTTACAGCAGAAAGCATATCAGAGAGAGGAGCAATTACTCTTGGCAACGGTGGGCAGGTAAAAGAATATGAAGGTATGTTTGCTGCCGGAGATGTGGTAACAGGTCCATCTACTGTGGTTGAGGCTATTGCCTCTGGAAAGGCTGTTGCTCGAAACGTTATACGGTATCTTGAGGAGAGTGGGTAACAAAGAGATGCTGAATCGAGACTGTAAGCGAGAGACCAAATCAAGGCTAACAAGGAAGATTGATGTCAGGATAGATTCTGAGTATCATAATCCCCTATTGACCCCTCAAGAGGTTGAATACGAGGCATCCCGCTGTTTGGGAACAATAAGTTGCGAGGCATGCGATGTGTGCAGGTTGTTATGCCCGGATCTGGCTATTACGAGAGATGATATAACTGGACAAATCGTTATTGATCTTGATTATTGTAAGGGATGTGGCATATGTGCATTTGTGTGTCCAAAAGGGGCAATTACAATGGTTTTAGAAGAAAATTCTTGATTTCATTCAGAGAGCCCAATACGTTTTGAATTTGAAGGAATAACCATAGGAGGTATTTTTTATGGATGTTGATATTTCTAAACTAACGAAAGATCTTGGTAAAATTGTGGGTAAAGACCACGTGCATACAGAGAAACCCACAGCAGTAGTATATGCAAAAGATACTATGCCCTGGGATTTAGAGGAAAAAAATATTCCATATGCTGTGGTCAGGCCATTGAACAGCCAAGAGGTTTCAAAAATATTGAAATATGCAAATGAAAAATTGATACCAGTCCACATACACGGCTCTGGCACGTCCCTCGTAGGATTGGCGAGGCCAAAAACAAAGGGCATTGTATTAGATACAGCAAGAATGAAAAAAATAACGATATATCCAGAAAGAGGCTACTTTGAGGCAGAGACAGGACTGCATGTAGTGCAGGTTAGAAAGGAGTTGGCAAAGTACAATGCAATGCTGCCTGTCTTTCCGGGAAGTGAATTAGTGGCTACTCTTGGAGGAACTGTAGCGGTAAATACAAGTGCACATGCTGTTGATGCAGCTTTAGGTAAGCCCGGTGATTTTGTATTGGGATTTGAGGTGGTCCTGCCAACAGGAGAGGTTATACAAATAGGAACTGAGTCAACAAGAAGACCAGCAGGAATCGATCCAACCAAGTTTTTCATTGGCTCAGAGGGACTTTTGGGGGTGTTGACCCTAATTAGAATGAGATTGATACCATTGCCTTATTTTGAACATATAGTGGCCTACTATAACAAAACAGAGGATATACTGGATACCGTAATGGAGATGTACAAGCAGGGCATCCATCCTCCATTGTTTTATGAGTTTCTTGACGAGAGGGCAGCTAAGATTGGTTTCGAGGCAGTAGGCCTTGAAGAGCCTGTAGGTGCAGTGGCCATGATGAGGATACATTCATGGAGCAAGCTTGGCAGCGGGGAGAAGGCACAAAATTTCCTGAAGTTTTTACAGGTAGGTAATCCCATAGAGGCTAAAATTGTTAAGGATATAGATGAATGGAACCAGATTTGGAGCAGTAGGGCTGAGGCCGGAAATTATATGTATCGTCTTGGGATGACCTTTGGAAGCGAGATTTCTCCCAGAGTAGACAAATTAAAAGATGCCTTTCAAGAGGCAAAGTCTGTTGTGCTAAATTTAGAAAGCTATAAGAATCCTGAATTTATTTCTTTTGGGCATAACTAAAGATATCACAAATGAGGTAAAAAAGGCCCTCACATTAGAGATGAGAGAGAAGACCGAGGATTTAAATATAAAGTATGGGGGATGCGGCGGAGAATGGGGATTAACTGCACAAAGGGTATCTTTTCTGAAGAAAAAATATGAACAAGAAGTCTACGAGGTTTTAGTGAAAATAAAAAAGGCCTTGGATCCAAATGACATACTTAACAGGGGAAATTTACAGGGATGGATATAAAAGAGAGCCAGGCAGCAAGGGACACCCTGCTTCAGGAGATTGGAAAATGCAGGGCGTGTAGATTCTGTATTGATGTATGCCCAGCATATCAGGCTACGGAATGGGTTGAGAACATGTCGCCATATGGTAGGCTCCAGATACTAAAGTACCTCATTAATGGCACGTTGGATGAAGATGATCCATTAATATATTCTATTTATTCTTGTTTACAATGTGGCCGCTGCGATCGTTTGTGTAAGGCTAAGGGACAAAATTTAGATGTTTCACATTTAATCAGACTTGGGAAATACCTTCTGTCCCAGGGGCTTGTGAAAGGAAAGAAGAGTGAAAAGGTCTAAGAAATTTATCTCTGAGGTATTATCTACCCTCAGGGACAATATTCAGAGAACGGGAGATCCATTTGGTATAAAAAGCGTTTACTGGACAGGGTGGACCAAAGGGCTGAACCTTCCGAGAAGCGGAGAAACCATACTGCTCACTGCAAGAATGTATCAAATGTTACCTTATATTATACAGATTACAGGCCTTGTCGCATCAGCCAGGCCTTTTATTTCAAGGCGTGGCCTTGGAGAAATTGTCAATATGGGGAACCGCATTATGGGGGATAAAATAATAAAGGTGAAGTCTCTGGGTTCTAAGAACATAAGATCTAAAGGCAAAAAGGTTCTCACAGGAATAGTCAATGCATTATCGGCAATAGGTCAGAGACCTGCATACCTGTATGAGGATGAGCCATATAGCGGTGTCCTTTTGTATGACCTTGGCCTGGATGAATATATTGAAGACCATATAAAGAAGGTATATAGCCTTCTCAAAAGCCATAATGTGAAAAAAGTGATAGGTATCGATCCACACACCGTTTTTATGTTGAAGGAGATTTATCCGAAATATATTAAAAATTATGATATCGAGGTAAAGCACTACCTGGAAATTCTATCTGAAAATAAAGATGCACTCAGAAAGGCGTGCAAAAAAAGTCTTGATAAGGAGTTTGTAATTCACGATTCTTGCTACATGACACGGGAGCTGGGTATAATTGAGCAAGTAAGAAGAATATCAGCGAGTCTGGGTATTACTATTATAGAGCCTGAGAATACAAAATTAGATACCTCATGTTGTGGAGGGCCTATTGAGTATGCCTTTCGTGACCTGACTGAGAAGGTGTCAGAAACCCGCGTACAAGAATTGGTCAATGTTTCTAAAAACATACTTGTTGAATGCCCCATATGCCTTATTAATCTGAGAAGGTATGAGAAGGTGATGGGCATCAAGGTGTGGGACATGGGTGAACTTTTGTTTGAAGCAATTTAGATCGGGCCTTCGAAGGAAGATTGCCTTAAAATGAATAAACTCAACAAACACTAATATGAGCATAAAAGAAATATTTAACGCAGGGGCGGATCAATATGATCGGCAAAGACGCATGGTAATTCCATGCTTTAATGACTTCTATCAGACAGCAATTGATCTAATTCCATTTAATGACGCTGATTCCTTTAAGTTCCTGGATCTGGGAGCGGGGACTGGCTTGCTCACGGCCTTTATTATCAGTGCTTTTCCGAAGGCAACTGTTACGCTTATGGATCTTTCTGAAAAGATGCTCGAGAAGGCAAGAGAGCGTTTTTCATTGAATAAGAGGGTAAACTTCTTGGTATGGGATTATTCTCATTCCATCCTTCCAGAGGAATATGATCTTATTGCATCTGCTATGTCCATACATCATCTTTCTGGCAATGAAAAGAAATCGCTTTATCAAAGAGCGTTTGATGCACTGAAACGTGAAGGCGCTTTCATCAATGCAGACCTTGTTAAAGGAGAGACGGATAACATCGAGCAGAAATACCAGGATATGTGGATGAACTGGATACAAGAGGCCGGTCTCAGTAAGAATGAATTATTACAAATTTTTGATAGAATGCAATACGATAAACCTTCCTCTCTTGATATCCAATTACAATGGCTAAAGGAAATAGGCTTTCAAGATGTCGATTGCTATTACAAATATTTCAACTTTGCCGTGTATTCAGGCAGAAAGGAAGCATAATAAGCGATGGACAGAAGGATGGAAAAAGACTCAATAAAATTACCACAATGTGCTGAGTGTAATGTTAAAAATAAGATATGTACACAAGAAGACGGGCATGGCCCTGATTTTTGCCCGACAATAAATCTTACCCATGTGGTAAAGGACTCCCTCACAGAATATCAGAGACCCGAGATAAAGGAATTTGCTCTTTATGCTACTATTCAGGAGGGTGAATGTTACGCAAACAGGGGCAAACAACATCCCTATATTGTGTATCCTACAAAGACCAGGATTCAGGAAACAATTGAATTTGCTAATAAATTGGGTTTCAAAAGGCTGGGCGTTGCTTTTTGTGGGGGCCTTGGAAATGAGGCCAGGATATTGTCAGAGATATTAAAGGAACAGGGCTTTGAGGTGGCATCTGTTATTTGTATGGTAGGAAGAACACCAAAAGAGTTTCTTGGTATTAGAGAAGATCAAAAGGTTAGTATAGGAGAATTTGAATCAATGTGCAGCCCTATAACCCAGGCAAAGATCTTAAATGAGGTTAGAACAGATTTCAATATTATTTTTGGATTATGTGTTGGTCATGACTCTCTTTTTATGCGATACTCTGATGCACTATGTACAACATTAGTAACAAAGGATAGGGTAACTGGTCATAATCCTATTGCTGCCCTAAATTTACATAGCTCCTATTACAGGAGGTTGAAAAAGGAGAAATTTAAAAAAGGTGGGAGTATTAAGGTAGTAGTGGAGGAAGATTGATTTTTTAAGGGGATATATTTATGGATACCATAGTTGAAAAATTAGTTACCTATGTATCAGAAACAAACTATGATGGTCTCCCCAAAGAGGTTATTGATGAGACAAAGAAGTTTATCCTTGACACCATTGGTGTTGGCCTTGCAGGCGCAAGGGAGCCGGGCTGCAAGGAAGTAGTGGACCTGGTAAAAAAATGGTCATCAAATAATGCCGGATCCACCATCATTTATTATGGTGATAAGGTTTCACCCCCTGAGGCTGCATTTGCCAATAGTCTATTAATGCATGCCCTTGATTTTGATGATACCCTTGATAGCTCTGCTATGCATGCACATGTTTCATCCCTTCCGGCTGCTCTTGCAATGGCTGAATCTAAAGGGAAGGTTAATGGAAAAGAATTTATTACTGCTGTTGCCTTAGGAGTTGATATAACATGCAGGATTGGCTCAGCAATCCTGTCTCCCCTTTCATGGATAAGGACTGCAACATGCGGTTCCTTTGGCGCTGCGGCAGCCGCAGCAAAAATCTTACATGGAGGGCAGAAAGAAATATTAAATACTCTTGGCATTGTCTATAGCCAGACTGCGGGTAATGCCCAGTGCCTTGTTGATGGGGGGTTAGTAAAGAGAATGCAGCCAGGTTTTTCTGCAAGAAGTGCAGTGTTAAGTGCTGCTCTGGCATCTCAAGGGGTTACAGGGGCTACGAATGTATTTATGGGTGAGTATGGTTTCTTTAAACTATATGAAAGGGGTAAAGTAAAAGAAGAAAAGGTAACCGAAAACCTTGGCGACCACTTTGGTGTAATGGATTTGAGTATCAAGCCATATCCATGCTGCCGCATGACCCACGCCTCTATAGATGCTGCCTTGGAATTGTATAACGCTCAACACATAGATTTGGAAGGTGTTGCTGAAATCGTAGTCTATGTATCCAAAATGGTTTCTGATATGGTTGGTGGCCCATTTACAATTAGGTCTAACCCTCAGGTCGACGCCCAGTTTAGTATACCATATACGGTAGCAGTAGCATTAAAGAAAGGGGAGGTTTTTGTGGATGATTTTACCCCGGATACCGTCAGAAAGGATTCATCTCTATTTGAGTTTGCTAAAAAGATCAGAGTTTTGATAGATCCTGAACTCCCTCATAATGATATTTCTTTTTCAAACATGGTAATCAGGATGCTAAAAGGGGAGAGTATTTCCTTTAAAGTAAATACCCTAAAAGGGAGTCCTTTAAGGCCCATGACTTTTAATGAGTGTGCCGATAAATTTAAAAAATGTCTTGAATACTCTCAAAAATCGTCTCTGATTAAAAACAGCGAGATTATTACAGATTTTATTTTCAATCTGGAAAAGAAAAAGGATGTAGGTGAAATTTTTGATTACGTGTAAACTGCGGTGTAGAAAAATCGATAGAGAAAGGAGGTGAATAATTACATTTTACCGGGTATATGTAAGGCTAAGGTTTGAAAACAATCTCTCGATGAGAGACATTTAAAACAAAAAGAAGGGAGGAAGCAAGATGGAGAGATTTATGCGTAATTCTTTATTTTCAATGATTATTTTGGCAGTGGCAGTGTGTGTTGGAGTTGTGCTGATTTCAGGGTGCGCAACTGCACCAAAGAAAGGCGAGGGTCCTGTTGCAACCTTGAAGGTTTGTCCTTCGGCAGAGATCACCACCCTTAAATACTTTATGAAGAAGTCAAAGTTTAGCGGGGGACCAAAATTTCATGTTAAAGTTGGTATCAAAAATATTTCTGACAAAGAAAAGCGTTACAGAGTGAGCGTTTTCCTGCCAGACGGTGCTTCTTCCGGAGGGTTTTATCCTAGAAAAGGGAAACCTCCTGTTTTAAAGCCAGGGGCGGAGAAGGTTAGGACCTTTCCTATGTATTTTGATAGGATTCCCGATAGTCTTACTGTAAAGGTGGAAGAACTTTAGAACCTTTAGAAGAAGGGAGGATTAGAAGATGAGATTAAAAGGATTTTCTTTTTTGACGGCAATAATTTTTGCAGTTTCAATCATTATAATTGCACCAGGAAACGCAGGTGCTGTTAAATTTTTATCACTTGGTACAGGAAGCCCTGCAGGGACCTATTACTTTCTCGGAGCAGGTTTTGCTGCAATTATTAACAAACATGTTCCAGGAGTAAGGGTCACGGCAGAGTCAACCGCTGCCTCTACAGAAAACGCCCGGTATCTCATTAGGGGTAAGATGGATATGGGCCTGGCCTGTATGGGGACTTTGGATGGATTAAAGAAACAGGGGATGGATGTTGAAAAGGTGCGCCTCGTTGCCGTGGGTCATACCAGCGATGTCCACTGGATTGTACGAAAAAAATCTCCTATTAAATCCTGCTATGATTTTAAAGGGAAGGTTATTGGTGTTGGTCCGGCTGGAAGCGCTACCCTGAATATTTACTCAAAGCAGCATTTAGCTGCTGGTTGGGGAATAACCTTTAAGGATATAAAACCGAAGTATATCGCCTTTCATGAGATAACCAGGGGAATCAGGGATAATACTATTGATGCCGGTATCATTGCCGCTGGATATCCTATTGCCGCTGTCATGGAATTGGCCAGGGATATTCCTATCCGTCTCTTAGAAACCGAGCCTGAGGTTTTAAAAAAAATGCAGGCCAAGTTTCCCAATGTGACGCCCTTCGTTTTTCCGGCGGGAACCTACAAGGGGATTGGTAAGGATACTCATACCTATACACTTCCACAGATGAGGAAAGAAATGCCATACATCCCATGGCAAAAAAGTATACGGTTGAAAATGCCTTCAGGGGTTCAAAGTCGGTACCGGTAGGATATCATCCGGGTGCTATAAAGTATTACAAGGAAAGGGGTATCTGGGATAAAATGGCCCAGTATCAATAAGATGATTTGCTGAGCTTGGGGCATAGAGATTTTTCTCTATGCCCTTTGATTATCACTAAAAGATTAAGCATGGATAAAGAATCAATAAAACCTAAGGAATCGAGTACTATCAGTACGAAGCAAAGGCAGCTTACTGGAATATCCGCTCAGGTGGTTCGATGGATTGCTATTGGGATGAGTCTATTTCAGCTTTACACAGGTTATTTCCAATTTACGGCCATGAACCAGAGGGTTCCCCATGTTGCCTTGGGCTTTATCTTGATATTTCTTGTCTACCCTATGAGTCGCAAGAGCAGGAAGGACAAATTGAGCATAGAAAGTGTTATTGCTGCCTCTATCATCCTGATCTGTGGTGTTTATGTAATGTTTAATTGGTTCAGGAAGATGGGGGCTATGGGATTAGAGCCCCCATTACATGAACTCATTATGGGAGGCATTTTCATAATCCTTCTAATTGAGGGTACAAGAAGGGCCCTGGGCTTAGCCTTTCCAATGGTAGCTATTTTGGTATTGATTTATGCACGCTTTGGAGAAATAATGCCCGGTCTTTTTGCGCATAAAAACTATGGGACCGACCGTATAATAGATAGTATGTTTATCACAGCGGATGGTGTTTTTGGGATGCTTGCAGGGATTTCAGCTACATTTATTTTTCTCTTTATCCTTTTTGGTGCCTTGCTCAGAGAAGCAGGCGGGGGAGAGTTTTTTATAAATTTTGCATATGGCATTTGTGGTAAATTCAGGGGCGGACCTGCAAAGATTGCTGTTGTTGCAAGCTCCCTGTTTGGCATGCTTTCAGGAAGTGGTACGGCCAATGTTGCAGGAACAGGGCAGATCACAATTCCCCTGATGAAAAGAACTGGCTATCCCCCCTATTTTGCTGGTGCAGTCGAAACAGTTTCCAGTGCCGGGGGCCTGTTGATGCCTCCTATAATGGGAAGTGCTGTATTTATTATGATGGAGATTATAGGGGTAAACTACTTGGTTATTATAAAGGCCTCCATCATGATGGCTATCCTTTATTATCTCGGACTTTTTTTAATGATCGATATAGAGGCCCAAAAGATAGGGCTCGTTGGTCTTAAACAGGAAGAAATCCCACCACTTAAAAAGACATTTAAAGAAGGCTGGCATTTTTTCATTCCTCTCTTAGTATTGATCTATTTTCTGGGCATTGAGAGGAGTTCTGTTACCAGGGCGGCTCTCTGGGCAAATATTAGCATCCCTTTTGTAGCTATGATGCGAACAAAAACCCGGATGTCTCTATCAAAGATTCTAACAGGTCTTGAAAAGGGAGCATTAACGGCCGCCCCTGTGGTAGCTATTTTATCTCTTGGGGGGATTGTTGTTGGTATGATCACCCTTACCGGGTTGGGTTTGATGTTGTCTTCTATCCTGATCGAACTTTCACATGGGAGCCTTTTTTTACTACTTTTAATGACCATGGTTGCATCTATTATCTTGGGCATGGGTGTGCCACCTGTTGCTGCCTATATTATCTTAGCAATTTTAGTTGTGCCTGCCCTTATAAGGATGGGTGTCTATCCCCTTGCTGCACATCTTTTTGTCTTTTACTTTGGCACTATTGCTGGTATTACACCCCCGATGGCCCCAGATGCCTTTGTTGCAGCAGGAATTGCTGACTCTCCTATGATGAAGACCGCCCTTACTGCTTGTCGGCTGGCCATAGTGATCTTTATTCTCCCCTATATCTTCGTTTATAATAATGCCCTTCTTATGATCGGGAATTTTTGGCAGATCATATGGGTATCCTTAACGGCATTGCTTGGAGTATTCGCTCTTGCCGCAGCCGTGCAGAACTTTATGAGCAAAAAATTACCTTTTTTGCTCAGAATTGTCTTATTTGGGACTTCTTTCAGCCTTATAGTTCCTGGATTAAAAACGGATTTATTGGGCATGATCCTGCTTTTTTCTATAATCTTCTATCAAACACCTCAACTTGGTAAAAGATTTAAGGGCTATTTGGTAAGGGGGTAAGGTTATAGAGATACTCATGTTACTCTTAGAAACTTGACATGGATGTTAAGATCTTACTTTATATAGAAGGCTAGCGAAGCTCCGCCTCAAACCGATCCACCCTCCGTAGCAGGCTACTGCGGAGGACGGGCGAGTTGACAAGAAACATATCCATTGCTTGGGGCGAAGTCCCGACAGGTCAGCGATTTTTTTGGACTGATTTATTTGACTTCATAATGGCAGTGTGTCCGAATTATTTCCCATCAATCCAACTAAGGCGTTTCCTTTTTATCATTTAATGTCTAATTAAAT
>JAFDHR010000153.1 GCA_019308645.1 Deltaproteobacteria bacterium | reverse complement strand
ATTAGAATTGAGAATGATACTCTTTAGCCACTCTTATATCTCGTAAAATAGCTCTGGCTGGCAATCCCTTAGCTTTTGCCTTTGTAATCCATTTATCCTTTAGGGGTCTGAGCAGTCTATTCCATTTGGCCAGCTCTTTTTTGGTTAATTTCGTAATCTCAATATTGTGATTCTTTTTAGACCATTCAATTGATTTCTTTGCATGTTTGTCCATATAGTTACCTGTCCAGAAGGCCTGTTCTATTCCCATACCATCCATAACCTTTTGCACATCTTTTGGTAATGAGTTCCATTTGTCCATGTTCATGACAACGGCAAAGGGATAAACCGGCCCATTAAATATAGTCACGTATTTGCAAGTTTCTGCATATTTGAAATCCATAAGGGACTCAAGGGAAGATACGTCGCCCTGGACAATTCCTTTTTGCAAGGACTCAACAATTTCTGGCTTGGGCATCCCGACAGGGGTGGCGCCTAATGCCGCCAAAGCCTGGGCAACGCCTCCGGAGGCCCTCAGTTCCAAACCCTGAAGGTCTTCCAAGCTCCTTATCGGTTTTTTGGACATAATGTTTGCAGGCGCACAGGTAAACATGGTAAGGACCTTTACCTTGGCAAATTCCTTGGGCCTATATTTATTGTAAATATCCCAAAGAGCAAGACTTGCCACTGTTGCATTTGGAAAGCCTACAGGTAATGCAGTGGCATTAGTCACTATAAACCTGCCAGGCTGATAGGCCATACACAAGCAGCCAATATCTGCGGTTCCTGCAATAACCCCATCCATCATATTTTTTGCTCCAAGCAATGTACTGCCAGGAAAGGTTTTAATGGTAACTGTTCCGCCGGTCCTTTTCTCAACCTCTTTTTTCCACCTCTCCATTTGAACACATGGAAATGTAGGAGCTGGTGGAAAATTAGCATAATTTAACTTTATAGGGGCAGCCATGGAAGATACCGGAAGCAGGCTGCCAATAAATAATGCTATTACTGCGAGCCCAACAAGTCTCAAAAAAATATTCTTTTTCATGTCTTATACCTCCTTGTCTTAGGTTAGGAATAGGTTAAATAGTGCCTCGATTATTCTACTTTCACCTCCTTTCTGTATCAATCTGACTTCGAGAAACGTTATTATGAAAATTTTACATCACATTTTAAACTATATAAGATTCCGGTGGTTTGCAATAAGTTTTTTGGGGGTTTATTTAGTCGTTATTTTCTATGAGGTTTAGTGTCTACCCCCATGAGACTCATTTTGAGCGAGGATACCTTGCTGCCGATGAGGTTGGCAATAAAGGCTGTTGCCATAGTCCCTTCAGCCGGCCAGGAGTTAACCAGATTGGTGGCATGGGTCTCGCCCCCATACATCAGAATTGCATCGTTGAATGTCCCACCTATGTCAATTCCAATTCTCATCATTTTCCTCGATTCAAGACATTATGTTCTCTGTTTTCAAGTCTGCTTTTTCCCTGGATTTCTGAGCCAACAAATGTTTCTGGATTTTGCCGGATGTTGTTCTGGGAAGTTCATCGACAAATTCAATATATTTGGGGATTTTGAACTTACCAATCTTTCTACGTAAAAACTCTCCTACCTCTGAGGCACTCATCTCTGTATTGTCTTGTAAAATTATCGAGGCTTTGCCCACCTCACCCCATTTCTCATCGGGGACTCCATAGACAGCAACATCCAATACTTTTGGGTTTAATAAGAGGAGTTTTTCAGCCTCAGCCGGATAGACATTCTCTCCTCCACTGATAAACATGTCCTTTTCACGATCGATAATATATATGAAGCCTTCATCGTCGATTGTTGCCAGGTCACCTGTGTGAAACCAGCCATCCCTCATTACCTCTCTGGTAATGTCAGGTCTATTCCAATAACCTGACATCAAGATAGGCCCTTTAACCATAATTTCACCAATCTCCCCCAGTGTTGTTTTTTGCATATCATGATTTACTATCTTTACCTCTCCATGAAACACAGGTTTTCCTATCGAGCCAATCTTCCTAACTGCATCATCGCTTGATAACCAGGTAACTATAGATGTTTCCGTCATTCCAAATATCTGACTAAGGGGAATGCCTATATTGTGATATTCCTGAAGCATAGAGGTTGAAACTCTCTCACCACCAGTATAATATGACTTCAAAGATCTCAAATTGTACCGGCTTAAATCGCATTCCTTTAGTATAAAATTCAAAAAAGTAGCCGAAGTTTCAATAATGGTAACATTGTATTTTTCAATGGTATCTAAGTATTCTTGGGGACTAAAGTGTTTTTTATATATTACTGTAGCTCCTTTGTAAAAGGCAGGTGTAGAGTCAACCAGCAGGCCACCTGAATGAAAAAGCGGCCGGGAAACTAAGAAAATGTCAAGGGGAGTTAATCTGTAAAATATATTAGCATTGAGGGCATTGAAAAAGGTCTTTCTGTTAGAAAGGACAGCCCCTTTGGGAAAACCGGTTGTGCCGGAAGTGTACAAAAGAATATGGGGATCTTCTGAATCTGGTTCCTGAAAGCCGGTGGGTTCAGTTGAAGGATAGGTCTGTATTTTTTGGTAGTTTTCTGCCCAGGAAATATCCCCCTCACCAATAGAGATATAGTTTTTAACCTCTTCAACATTATCCCTGATGTAAAGAGCAGTGTCTAAGAAATCTTCGCCAAAGAAAAAAGAAGTTGCTCCACAATCATTTAAGATGTAGGTGATTTCAGGAGGGGCCATTCGCCAGTTCAGAGGGACTAATATGGCCCCTACCTTAGCCAGGGCAAAATAGATCTCTATATATTCATGGCAATTATATAAAAGGACTCCAACCCTATCTCCCTTACATATTCCCTTTTTGAGGAGAAAGTTGGCTACCTGGTTGGATCTTCGATTAAGTTCCCTATAGGTGAATTCATGGCCATCATCAATGACAGCCACCTTTCGTGGTGTGAGCTCACTCCATTTCCTTAGCCAATCACCAATATTCATAATGAGGCATTTTTTTTATAATGTTTCCCTGTAAATATTCGAGTAATAAGGCAATGTTTTAGAAAATAGAATGTTTTCTAAAATATACTAGGCTCTACAAATTCTCCAAAGATATCTCTGAACACAGCAGTCATTTCCCCAACTGTGGCATATGCCTTACAGCAATCCACGAGATATGGCATAACATTTACTTTATCCTTAGTTGCCTTCTCTAATGCCTTTAGCGTTCGGGTAACATCCTTATTGTTTCTTATTTTTTTCAATTCTTTGAGGTTTTTTATCTGCTCTATGGCTGATTCATCGGTATATTCATGAAGCTCAACCTTTCCCTCCGCTCCTCCGGTATATTTGTTGGCACCTATTTTTATTAACTCCCCGCTCTGAACACCTTTTTCGAATTCATAGGCCTGCCTGGCCACTTCTTTCTGGATATAACCTGATGAAATTGCTTTGACCATGCCCCCTATCTTATCAATCTTCAACATCTCCTCAACAATCTTTTCCTCCATCTGTTTGGTAAGGGTCTCGATGAAATATGAACCTGCTAAGGGATCAACCGTATCCCTGAGGCCTACCTCATCCATCAGGAGTTGTAATGTTCTCAATGAGATCAGAGCAGAATGAGGTGTGGGAATGGTATAGGCCTCGTCATAAGAGCACAAAGCCATTGTTTGAGCACCGCTTAAGGCAGCAGCCAGGGCATAATAGGCGCTTCTTACAATATTATTTTCAGGCTCTTCCTTTGTGAGACCTCCTCCCCCTCCTCCAAATATACCCCGTAAAAACATGGATTTATCGTTTTTTGCGCCATACCGTTCTTTAATGTTCTTAGCCCAGAGCTTTCTTGCTGCCCTGAATTTTGCTACCTGTTCCCAGAGATTTCCGAATACATCAAGGTTAAAGGAGAATCTGCCGACAAAGTCATCAATATCATATCCTCTCTCTAAAACATTATCGATGTATGCATTTGCAATCTGTATGGCGTATGCAATTTCTTGTACTGGGGTGGCACCCGCTTCCCTTATATGGTAACCACACACACTTACTGGATTAGCCCTCGGCATTTCCTTCACAGTGTATTCAATGACATCACCAATCAGGCGAACAGCTGGCTCTACTGGAAAGATCCATGCCCCCCTGCCGACTATCTCCTTTAATATGTCATTCTGTGGGGTTGTACTTACCTGTTGTTTAGAGAATCCATACCCCTCTGCTACTGCCTGGTACATGGCAACCATGATCGAGGCGACGGCATTTATCGTAAGGCCAGAGCCAATTTTGTCCAGGGCAATGCCCTTAAAGGCAATCTCAAAATCCCTTAGAGAATCCACTGCCATACCTACCCGACCCACCTCTCCCTCGGCCATAGGGTCATCAGAGTCGTAACCCATCTGGGTGGGCAGATCGAATGCTACATTAAGCCCGGTTTGGCCTTGAGATATGAGAAGTTTCCAGCGCTCATTCGTCTCTTTTGGGGTACCAAAGCCGGAGTATTGGCGTGTTGTCCATGCCCTGCTCCTGAAGCCCAATTTATGTATTCCTCGTGTAAAGGGATACTCTCCCGGGTTGGCAAGGTCTTTTGTATAGTCAAATCCAATATCTGTTAAGTCATCGCCTGTATAGAGAGGTTTTATATGGATTCCGGATTGAAGCATTACATCTGTAATCCGGTCTTTTTCATCTTTAATATATTTGGCAACTCCCATTTATCCTCCTATATGCAATATTTTTTTGTGTTTGTTGGGTTCATTGAGTTTTTTAATGTCTTATCCATGAAATAAATACCTCTATTCAATTTCCTTTAACATGAACTCAACAAACTCAATAAACCTCTAATTGCGTACATGTTCTTTTATAAACTTTATAGATTCTTTAAAGGGTGTTCCACCAGGGAAAACCCCTTTAACCCCTATCTCTTTCAAGACAGGGATATCCTTGTCTGGGATTACCCCACCTACAACAACAATTACCCTATCTAAACCCTCCTTTTTGACCAACTCCATTATCTTCTTAGAGATTGGAATATGTGCCCCGGACATAATGGAAAGGCCTATAACATCCACATCTTCTTCAATAGCCATCTTAATTATAGAGGGGACAGGTTGATGCAGCCCAGAATAGATGACTTCCATCCCGGCATCTCTCAGGGCATGGGCAATAACCTTTGCGCCTCTGTCATGACCGTCAAGGCCAGGTTTTGCAACAAGGATCCTGATTTTTTTGGTGGACATTATATGCTCTCCTCTTGTTTTTTCAAAAAGAACGGTGATTGATGCTTACATTGCCTTTTCTAATTTCATTGATAACAAATTCTTTACCGCGCAAGATGTGATCTCTCACAAGCTTTTCCACCTTTTTGGCCCCTCTTCTTTTTATGGCCTTTATTATCTCTCTATGATCCTTGTTTGATAAACGGGCCATGTCTACTGAGTTTAGTATAATTTTCCTTAAAAAATAGATCTCATCTCTCAGGTCATTTATCATCTTAATTAATCTCTGGCTTCTGCTCAAGGCATAGAGAAGTTCATGAAATTCAGTATTGATCCTTGTCAATTCCTTTAGATCGTCTCTGTCCAGATATCTCTGAAATTCCTCCATCTTTTTTTCCAGAGGTAATATCTCTTTGCTACTATGTCTATTGGCAGCAAGGTATGCGGCAAAGCTCTCCAGGATGCTCCTTATCTCAAATGTTTCTTCAATATCAGGTAGAGTAAGGCCCCTTACCACATATCCTCCCCTGGGCAGGGGTTTAAGAAGACCCTCAGCTTCCAGTTTATGTACTGCTTCCCTAACAGGCGTCCTGCTGATACCCATTGATGCAGCTATCTCACTTTCTATCATACGTTTTCCAGCAGGAATTTCACCCCTTACAATGATTTCTTTAACCTGTTCAAAGACCTGGTTGCTGAGGTTCTTACAATGATTTCTTTAACCTGTTCAAAGACCTGGTTGCTGAGGTTCTCCTTTTTTAGGCTCCTTGTTGGAAAGGGGTCCAATCTCTTTGAATGTATTTCCTGTTTTTCCATAACAATAGGTATGTTGTGCTATCTTTGTAAGCCATGCCTCTGAGCGTGATTAGATGTCTTTGTCTATCCCCTGAAATTCAATCCGGGAGTATTGGAGTATTGGAATGAAAACAGAAGGCCATGATGTTTTTCTGTTTTTGTATTTAGCATCACTCCATCACTCCATTATTCCAGGAAGACCCTGAAACAAAGGGCATTACTAAGCACCTCTGGGGATACATCAAAGCCACGTCCTTCAGGCGTGGATTTTTTACTTATCGAAGGTACTGCCTGGCAATAGTGGTTTGCAGTACCTCGTGAGTCCCTCCACCATAAAGCAGGAAGCGATTATCCCGGTAGTATCTCTGCACATTATATTCCATGGAATATCCATAGGCACCAAAAATCCTTGTGGCCTCATCTGCTGCAGAGCATGCAGATTCAGTTGCAAAATATTTGGCCATAGAGGCCTCATTGAGGCATGGAATATTCTTATCAATGAGATGGGTAACCTTATAAGACATGAGGTGGCCGGCCTCTAAGTTGACTGCCATATTAGCTATTTTTGCCTGGATGAGTTGGTATGTTCCTATGGGTCTACCGAATTGTACCCTCTCCTTGCAGTATCTGATAGAATCATCCATTGCAGCACGATGTAAGCCCAATGCCAGGCAGGCAGTCATGATCCTGATCTCTGACAGAATAGTCAATAGAACATCAAGCCCTCTCCCTAATTCGCCTAACATGTATTCAGGAGGAACATGGCAATTGTTGAAATAGATCTCTGACATCTGTGTTGTTCTGGTACCCAGCATATCGAATTTTTTACTGTGGGAGAAACCAGGTGTGTCGCTTGGAATAAAAACAAACATGAGTCCTCTTAATCCTTTATCTGGATCAGTCTGCGTAAGCACAGTATGGAAATGACCTATTGGTCCACTTGTAGACCATGTCTTCATTCCATTAATAACCCATCCACCTTGAGTCTTTGTAGCCCGGGTTCTGACATTGCTAAGGTCTGAACCAGCCTCTGGCTCTGTAAGCTGAAAGGCTCCGATCTTTTCGCCTCGTATAGCAGGGCGCAGATATTTTTCATGCATTTCCTTTGTGCCATAGCGATAGAGCCCATCTGTAGCCATAAGACATTGCATGGCTGTCGTGGCACCCAAACTCAACAGACCCCGTGCCAATTCCTCAACGGTGATACAATAAAGCGTGGTGTTTCCCCCTGAACCACCAGCTTTTTTGGGATATCGTATCCCCAGAATACTCATATCAGCAATCTTTTTGAATAGGTCATATGGAAACTCACCGCTTTCATCATGCTCCCTGGCAACAGGAATTACTTCCTCGTCCACAAATTTAGCCATAACCTTTCTTAAAAGCTCTTCTATGTCTGAACGTAACATTATGCCCCCTGTCTCGTCCTTCTCTCACTCATGGCTTTGCTCAGTGTTGGGACAACCTCGTGAAGGTTGCCAACGATACCCCAATCAGCTACATCAAAGATAGGGGCCTTTTCATCTGTGTTAATAGCAATAATATACCGTGAGCCAAGCATTCCAGCCCTGTGCTGGATAGCTCCGGATATCCCGCACGCAATATAGAGCTCTGGCCTGACTGTCTGGCCTGTTTGTCCCACCTGTCTTTCTGCCGGCAGCCATCCCTCTTCAATAACCATTCGTGTCCCAGCCACTTCGCCGCCTAATATTTCAGCGAGTTGAAACAGGGGTTTCAGCCCCTCTTCTGAGCCTATGCCCCTGCCACCGGCAACAATAACCTTTGCATCACCTAAGCTGACTATTTTTTTCTTTTCCCTTACAACCTCTAAGATTTTGGTAAGTGCATCTTTTTTTAGAAGGCTTACATCCACATTTTTAACCCTGCACTCAGATATGCTGGCTGTTTTTTTTGCCTCCATAACGCCTGGCCTGACAGTGGCCATCTGCGGCCTACTATAAGGAGTCTTGATAGTTGCCATAACATTTCCACCAAAGGCAGGCCTTGTTTGTAATAGAGAGCTATCATCCGGGTCTATGGTTAGCTCTGTGCAGTCTGCAGTAAGCCCAAGGTTAAGTCTCATTGAAATCCTTGGGGCGAGGTCTCTCCCAATGGCTGTCGCCCCGATTAAAAATATATTTGGTTTATTCTCAACTATTAGCTCAGAGATGACCTTTGCAAAGGGGTTTGTCTGGTAACTGGAAAGTAGTTTATGCTGTGCAAGGTAAACGTTTTGTGCGCCATATTCTCGGAGTTCTTCTATAAGATGGTCAACATTATTTCCGAGAAGAACGGCCGATAATTCCTGATTGAGTTCTCTGGCAAGAGATTGACCAAGACCTAACAACTCACGAGTGACCTTTCTCATTATTCCGTCTACCTGCTCGGCAAATACCCATATGCCTTTGAAGTCAATGAAATCCGGTATTTCTTTTTCTTTTATATCGGAGCTTATTGCATTTTCAGGGCAGGTGTCGATGCATGCGCCACAGAAGGTGCATCGGTCATTTATTACGGCCTTCCCCTCCTTGACATCTACGCCATTATATGGACAGATTTTTACACAACGTTTGCATCCATTGCAGAGATCATGATCAATATGTATACCCATGGAACGTCCTTCTAAAATTTTTGGAATATTGCTCCCTTGGGGCGAAGCCTGAAATCTTTTTGTATCTACTCAAGTATCTTGCCACAAAGGCAGCAAGCCTTTCGGCCGTGAGCTCAAGACCGAACGGACACCAAGACTATAGAATTATTCTTTATTATAGCCTTTTTAATCCCGATAAATCGGGGTTAAAATTAATGAAAAAACTACGTTATTCAATAATATTTATCTCTTCTTTGGGTCTTTGTGGCTTGGTGGCTGAATAGAGCACCAGAAGAAAGTCAAGTAAAAAAGCTGCCCATTTTTAGGCAAAACTACCCCATTACGGCCAACGCCGTTTTTTAAAATTTAAATATACCGGGCTTAGCAATTGCACTTTTAGATATCCACATTTCGGCATAACAGGTGAAAAACACCGTCCATAATGTCCGACTTTGGCAAACTGGTATAACAAGATCTCTGGAATTTTCCAGGATCAGAGCACCTTGGAGCCATAATTAGTAGTTCGGACGGACAGGGTAACATTCTATTCAAAGCCGTCAAGAAGCCCATCCTTTTTACTGTGGACCCTTGCGAAAGTTACAAATAGCCATCCTGTCCGCCGAAACAGGGCACCCTTTAAATACGAAGGTCAAACCCAGTGTTGCTTCGTCTTAAAGTTTAAGCTTTATTTCATATAGCTCCTGTACCATATTTCGCCATCCCGATAAGATCGGGATTGTGAAGGCGCTTTCTAATGCGCCGAGTTTAGCCCATTTATCCCGAAGGGAGGGCCAAATCATTAGAAAATAACCGGCTCGTTCTTCCGGATTAATTCCCTTACTACGGAGCCGTTTAGGTATATAAATTTGTGCGTTGCGCATCAAACACATAGCAGTGCGAATATATCGACGGCCGATACCAAAATCTGCATGTTGACCATTTGCATCTCTTCTTTTGTAGTCG
>JAFDHR010000152.1 GCA_019308645.1 Deltaproteobacteria bacterium | reverse complement strand
CCCGGAGATGTGTTCATAACGAATGATCCATGGGCCCTTGCTGGACATTTAAACGATGTCTGTGTAATGAGCCCTATTTTTTATAAGGATAAAATAACGTCCTTTACGGCCTGTGTTTTTCATCATTCTGACATCGGTGGACGCGTATCATCTGATAATCATGATGTATATGAGGATGGCCTGTTCATACCGTTGGTAAAACTCTATGATGGCGGAACTCTTAATGAGGCTATAATTGAAATGATTCGCTGGAATGTTCGCACTCCTGATGAGGTAATAGGTGATATCCGTTCACAGATAGCAGCAAATCACGTGTGTGCAGAAAAGATATGTCAGATGCTTGAAGAGTATAATATGGATGGCCTTGATGATTTGGCGGATGAGATTATCGGCCGTACAGAAAAGAGCATGAGGGAGTCCATTGAGAAGATATCTGATGGGGTTTATAGGGCAGAAGGGATTGTGGAGCAGATGGAGGGCAAAGAGGATGTGGTCATAAGAGTGGCTGTTGAGGTAAAAGGAAGCGATATAATGGTAAACCTTGATGGTTCTTCTCCCCATGTGGATTGGGGTGGTAATGTTGTGTACAATTTTACCTATGCCTATGTTTTCATGGCCATAAAAAGTATATTTGACCCGGATATACCCAACAATGAAGGCTGTGCTGTGCCCATCACTATGAAGGCGCCCAAAGACAGTGTGGTTAACTGTACATTCCCGGTAGCTGTTGCTGCGAGAATGCAGGTAGGACATTTTATGACTGAGATAATCTATAGGGCTCTGGCAAAGGCTATACCTGACAGGGTTCTTGCAGGAAGTGGGGGGACCCCTGCAACAATGAATGTATTTTACGGAAAGAGAAACGATGGAACACCGTGGCATTCGGTGATTATCAGGGGTGGTGGTATGGGTGCCAGCTCTACAAGTGATGGTTGTTACGATTATATATTCCCTGCCAATGGAGCCAATACACCTATCGAAATATTTGAGAGCGATACGCCGCTTATCGTAGAAATGAGGGGACTTCTCACCGATTCAGGTGGGTTGGGTAAAATGAAAGGAGGTCTTGGAAGGCGTGCGGTTTTCAGGGTTCCTGACGATGTATATGCCCCTACTCCACCAGTTAATCTGGGAATTCAGTCCGGAAGATATCGCTATCCTCCCGAGGGACTATTTGATGGCAAGGACGGAGTAAAGGCACAATTCCTGATAAATGGGAAGCCAGGGAATCCTTATGGTTTGACCCAATTAAAGCCCGGTGATGTAGTTGTCATGGATGCAGCCGGAGGAGGAGGGTATGGAGACCCGCTGGATCGTGATCCGGAATTAGTTGAAAGTGACGTTTCTGATGGATATGTCAGCATACAGGCTGCCAGGGAGCACTACGGTGTTGTGATCGAGTCGGAGACAATGCAAATTGATATGGATGCAACCAGCAGGCTTCGGGAGTCTCTTAAGAAATCATAATTACCATCAAAGGTTTCGCATTCAAGGCCCAAGATAATTAAGACCATCCCTCAGCCCAATAGATTTATTTTTTCTGGACTTCTCATCGTCTTCCTTTAACTCGACTGGAAATACAATTAAGAGTCAGGTCCTGGAACCACGTGCAAGATTTTCCCTTTATCCCGCAATATTTGCAATATTCTCTTGTATGGCTGCGCCAAACTCAGAGCACTTAACCTCTTGAGCGCCCTGCATTTGCCGGGCAAGGTCATAGGTAACTATTCTCTGGGCGATGGTTTGTATGAGTGCATGGATAATGAGCTCTGCGGCCTCTACCCAACCCATGAAGCGGAACATCTCTACGCCGGATAAAATGACAGAGCTGGGATTCACTTTGTCTTGGCCTGCATACTTTGGTGCTGAGCCGTGAGTGGCCTCGAAAAGGGCACACCGATCTCCAATATTCCCGCCAGGTGCCATTCCCAAACCGCCCACTTGTGCTGCGACTGCATCGGATAGGTAATCGCCGTTCAAATTAGGTGTGGCGATCACTCCATATTCTTCTGGCCGAAGCATCAACTGCTGAAACATCGCATCAGCGATGCGATCCTTTATGACAATCCGACCCTGAGGGATTTGGCCCTCAAACTTCTCGTATAGTTCGGCTTCGGGTACTGTTTGTTCCGAGAACTCTTCACGTGCAACCTGATAACCCCAATCACGGAATGCACCTTCGGTGCACTTCATGATATTGCCTTTATGAACGAGAGTTACGCTGTGGTATTCGTTCTTAATTGCATACTGAATTGCCCTACGCACCAGACGGCAAGAGTTAAACTCGCTCATGGTTTTAATCCCCACTGAGCTTTCAAGGGATACCAACTGTCTGCCGGAGTCTTTCAGTTTTTTATTAATTAATTCAAGAACCTCCCTGGCATCCCGCGACCCTGCCTCCCACTCTATCCCGGCATATACATCCTCTGTGTTTTCGCGAAAGATCACCACGTTTACCCTCTCGGGATGGATAACAGGCGCAGGGACTCCAGGGAAGTACCGCACTGGCCGTACGCAGGCATATAGATCCAATCTCTGCCTTAACGCCACGTTGAGCGAGAGGAATCCGCCTCCTATCGGGGTTGTCAGGGGGCCTTTGATGGCCACACCATACCGGTCAATGTCCTCAAATGTCCTCTCCGGCAAAGGGTTGTCTGACCCATAGACTCTTTGGGCCTTCTCTCCAGCCAGTACCTCATGCCACACAATTAGACGTCTGTCTTTGTAGGCATGATAGACTGCGGCATCAAATACCGGCTGAGCAGCTGCCCAGATGTCCGGGCCTATTCCGTCGCCTTCAATAAAAGGGATAATGGGATTGTCTGGCACGATGGGCCGCCCATCTACTCCCCACTCTATGATTTTTCCAGCATTCTCAGCCTTATTGATCTCATTAGTCATATTGTTTCTCCCGCAGTACAGTAAGCTTTCGGTTTCTCACACCAGCCCTATGCTTTTGGTGAATGATTGTTTTCGGTAAGTTTCTGCTGATAAAAATTTAGTCGCCCTCCTGCTAAGAGAATCATACGCTCCTGCCCTGAAAGCTCTATCTTGCCTTCACATTCAATATGCTTGTTTTTGACCATGATGTCTACCTTGTCCCTTTCGGTCAATGCCATGTGCAGATCGGTAAGTTGTAGATAATCACCTTCAGCCATTTTGTCATAGTGTTCATCCCTGATCAAGAGCGGCAAAACGCCAAAATTGATAAGGTTAGCCCGGTGAAGACGGGCAAAGCTTTTTGCCAGCACTGTGTAAACTCCGAGGTATCGAGGGGCGAGGGCCGCGTGTTCTCGGCTTGAGCCCTGGCCGTAATTCTCGCCTCCCACAATGGCCACGCCGGCTTCAGCCTTGGCCTTCTCTGCGAAGCCAGGGGCTAATGAGGCGAAGACAAACGCCGAAATAGCTGGAATGTTAGACCTTAGCGGCAGCACCTTGGCCCCTCCTGGTAGAATATCATCAGTTGTAATGTTGTTTTTAGCCTTCAGAAGCACCTTGAGATTAAGTGTATCTGGCATGGGTTCTAATACCGGCATGGACTTGATATTGGGTCCCATGCGAACAGTAATTTCCTCTGTGTGGTGAGATGGAGGGATAATCATCGAATCGTCAATAAAGAAGTTTTCAGGATCTTCCACTACAGGCGGGGTGCCCATTACCTCCGGATGAATTAGCCGGCCAGTCAACGCAGCAGCCACAGCCACCTGAGGGCCGGACAGGTAAACTTCTGCATCTGGGGTGCCGCTTCGACCCGGGAAATTCCGATTAAATGTGCGTACGCTGATGCCACCTGAAGGAGGTGCCTGGCCCATGCCAATACATGGTCCGCAGGCAACCTCCAATATTCGTGCCCCTGCATCTATCATATCCCCCAGGCTACCCTCCTTAGCCAGCATGGATAATACCTGACGGGATCCTGGAGCAATCACCAGACTAACTTTGGGATGCACCTTCTTGCCGCGTAGGAGTTCAGCTACCAACCTGAGATCACGAAAGGAGGAGTTGGTGCAACTGCCGATCGCTACCTGGTTGACCTTTACATGGGATAGGTCTTGCACAGGCTTGACAGCGTCTGGGCTGGAGGGGCAGGCCACCAGCGGCTCAAGTTCAGATAGGTCAATCTCGATTATCTCGTCATATACTGCTCCTTCACGGGCATGGATTGGGGCCCAGTCGTTTCCCCTTTTCTGGGCATCGAGAAACTGCTTGGTTATTTCATCTGAGGGAAATAAAGAACTCCAGGCACCCAGCTCAGCTCCCATGTTGGTGATTGTTGCTCGATCCGGTATGCTAAGGTCCTTTAATGCCGGGCCCACGTACTCGATGATCTTTCCGACCCCACCCTTGACGGTGAGTCGCTTTAAAAGATAGAGAATCACATCTTTCGCTCCCACCCAGGGTGGAAGTTCTCCGATTAAACGGACCAGCATCACCTTAGGCACTGTCATGAAAAACGGGATTCCAGCCATGGCAAGGGATACATCCATGCCACCAGCCCCCATTGCCAGCATTCCCAGCCCACCAGCTGAAGGCGTGTGGCTGTCTGATCCAAGAAGTGTCTGTCCCGGCAAACCGAATCGCTCCAGATGCACCTGATGGCAGATACCATTGCCAGGCCGGGAGAAGTGAACTCCATAGCGAGCTGCTGTGGACTGCAGGAAAAGGTGATCATCTGCATTTTCAAAGCTCGTCTGCAACGTGTTGTGATCAATATAGGAGACGGAGCGCTTCGTTCTAATGCGATCGACTCCCAGTGACATAAATTCCAGATACACCAGGGTGCCCGTTGCATCCTGGGTGAGCGTCTGGTCGATTCGAATGCCGATTTCCGTTCCGGGGATTAGCTCACCCTCTATCAGGTGTTCATCTAAAATCTGCCCCACGATATGATCTCTATATGCCACTCTATCACTCCTTTCCCCATATTTAAAAGAAGTTGATACACGATCTTGTGATCGCAGGTTGTTGACGATTGTAACACAGTAATCGCTATTGGTGGTAACGAGCATATATGTTAACAATGCTTCTTTCATATTATTTGAGTAAAATCAAAGAAAATTTAAACAAGATGAGGTGGACTTGATTTTTTGGTAGCCAAAAAACGAGCGTTTTGATATACATATCAATTTTATAGAAGCGGGGAGGGAGCGAAAAAATGGTACAGACGGCTAAACTCATTGTTGACGGGAAGAGCTTTGAATTGCCCATTGTAACGGGAACCGAGGGTGAAAAAGCAATTGACATCTCCGGTCTTCGGGCGGGAACTGGACTCATTACCCTTGATCCGGGGTATGCAAATACCGGCAGTTGCAAGAGCAGTATTACCTTTATGGACGGGGAGAAAGGAGTCTTGCGCTACCGGGGAATTCCAGTTGAGCAGCTGGCAGAGCACTCCCGGTTTATAGAGACTGCGTACCTGTTAATCAATGGTGAATTGCCAACAAGGGAAGTCCTGAATCGTTTTTCTGCCTTGTTGAACGATCACTCTCTTGTCCATGAAGATATGCGTGCCTTCTTTGAGAAATTTCCCAGAGGTGCTCACCCCATGGGCATCCTGGCCTCGATGGTAAACGCTCTAAGGGCATTTTATCCTGAGATTCCGGAACGAACTGAGGCAGAGGAGATAAACAAAACATTCTCGAGACTTCTCTCCAAGATAAGGACCCTGGCTGCAATGTCATACAGGATTTCTACCGGGCATAAGGTAGTCTACCCCAGGAAAGACCTTTACTATTGTGCAAATTTTCTTAACATGATGTTTGATTCCCCTGTCAGGCCCTATACCATTGACGATGACATCGTAAATGCCCTTAATGTCTTCTTGATCCTCCATGCTGACCACGAGCAGAATAGTTCAACAGCAGCTGTTCGATTGGTGGGTAGTTCTCGCGTCAACCTGTATGCAGCTATTTCTGCAGGTATAGCTGCTCTCTGGGGCCCTTTGCATGGAGGAGCTAACCAGGCGGTAGTG
>JAFDHR010000151.1:4012-9984 GCA_019308645.1 Deltaproteobacteria bacterium | reverse complement strand
ACTTTTTGTGATGAGCAAAAGAACAACGAACAGGCCGCCATAGAAATGGTGTTTTTTCATGAGCCGGCTTCTGGAGTTATTTGGGTTGTATTACGTATTTTTACTTACATCTCGCCAACTGCCTTTGTCAATGTTTTTATAGTTTTTCAAGAATTTCCTTTTTTAGACAGGATAGACAGGATAAATAAAAAATCATATAAATCCAGTTAATCCCTGGCCCAGACCTGATTTATAAGCAAAAGTTCCAAAAACTAATTTCCTGAAATATTACAGCGACAATAGCTTATTCCAAGAAAGTCGCAGGGCCTGTCAAAAAGTTCCCCGGATTACCATCAAGGATCCAGCACCTGCCGAATAGCCTCCGCCATCTCACGCATGATAAAAGGCTTCATCACAAACTTCCGAATGCCTATGGCTTTTGCCTTCTCTTCATTCATATGTTCGCTGAACCCGGTGCACAGGATAATTGGGATGTCAGGGCGAATAGTCATGAGCTCTTTGGCCAATTCATCGCCTGTCATCTTCGGCATGGTCATATCGCTGATAATTAGATCAAATTTGTCAGAAAGTGCCTTAAAGGCCGCAAGAGCCTCAATTGGACTTGTTCTAACTTCAACTTTATACCCCAAATGCTCCAGCATTTCTTTGCCAATATCAACAATGGCTGGTTCATCATCAATGAAGAGTATTTGCTCCTTTCCTGTCGGAATCCTTCCAAGTCGAATTTTGGTTTCTTCCACTGCTTCAGCACTTTCAATTATAGGAAGAAACACATTGAATGTTGACCCTTTGTCTGGCTTACTATAGACAGTAATTACCCCACCATGACTTTTTACAATTCCATGAACTACAGCAAGACCCATCCCTGTTCCACCGCTCTTCCCTTTAGTAGTATAATAGGGTTCAAATATCCGATCTATGACCTTCTTTTCTATACCATGACCTGTGTCGCTTACAGTAAGCCTCAGGTATGGTCCCGGATATGTGTTCAGATGCTTGGCTGTAAATTCAGAGTCAAGCTCAATGTCAGTAAGGCTCACTTCTAAAACGCCACCTTTTTCATTCATAGCGTGATATGCATTGGTGCAGAGGTTCATTATCACCTGGTGTATCTGCGTTGGATCAGCCAGTACCATGTTAGCAGAAGAGATGTTCTGGCGGATTTCTATAGTAGTTGGTAAGGTTGATCGCAGTAATTTGAGTGCTTCCTTGGCAATTGGTTGAATTAGAATCGGCTTTTGTTCCTGTTCAGTATGACGACTGAAGGTGAGGATCTGTTTTACAAGGTCTTTTGCACGATCCCCTGCCGTGAGCAATTTATTCATATTGTCTCTGGCAGGGCTTCCTTCAGGTAAATCATTCAGTGTCAGTTCAGTGTATCCAATGATGAGCGATAGGATATTGTTAAAGTCATGGGCAATGCCACCAGCAAGGGTTCCTATAGCTTCCATCTTTTGTGATTGTTGGAGTTGGGCCTCGAGCTTCTTTTTTTCTTCCTCGGCCTGGAGGCGTTCAGATATATCACGGGCAATACCATGGAATCCGGTCGGCTGGTTTTGACCATTTCTCATAAGGGAAGAAGACAGCTCAATGACCCTTTTAATTCCATCTTTTCTGATGATTTCATAATCTGTTACTCTTGCTGGTTTTTCTGTACGGTATATTTGGTTGAAGATCTGATACATTCTCTTGGCGGTTTCCGGAGTAGTGTAGTACCGGTTGTTCATATCCAATAATTTGTGGCGGGGATATCCCAATATTTTGCACAGCGAATCATTTAAAAAAGTAAGGTTCCCAGCAAGGTCAACCTCGAAATAGCCTTCTTCAATGGTTTCAAGTATCTCTCGATACTTCTCATCGCTCCCCCTTAGCGCTTCCTCAGCTTGCTTGCGTTCAATGATCTCCCGTTGAAGTTGATCTTTGATCTTAGCCAGTTCTGTTGTGCTTTCTTGAAGATCTTTTATATGTTCCACTGCCTGTGAGTGAAGCTGGGCATTTTCTATAGCAAAGCCAATTTCGCCAATCATTATGGAAAGAATGTGCTCGTCCTTTGAGTCAAAGACCTGCTTTGTTTCCTTATGGGAAAGATTCAAAACTGCTATTACATCATCTCTTACCAAAATCGGCATGCTTAGAAATGATGGCGGTCCGTATTTAGGATCGTTTGCCCTTTTGGTCCTTGAATCGGTCTCAATGTCTTGAACGAGAAAGGGCTTCTTGTCGGATACGACAAGTTGTGCCAGGGATTCATCGATGTTTATGTAAGAGTTCTTTTTGGGTCCCGATTCCAATCCCCTCAATGCTATAACACGAAAGCGCTTTTTTTCGGATTCAACCATATACATCGATCCGATTTGTGCCTGAGATATAGCCATGGCCTTTTCCATAAGAATATTCAGTGTGTCGTCAATATCTAAACTTTTGTTGGCAATTTCGGTGAGTTCTTTGATGACAAATAACTCAAATACCCTGTGTTGTAACTCCCTGTTCGTATCTCCGAATTTTTCAATAAGATTGTTAAAAGAAACGGTTATTTCATGGAGTTCGGCTGTATCTTTTTGCATGTCTATTAAATGCATATCACCATCTTTTGCCAACTTAATTGAGATGGCCAGTGTGGAGAATCTGTCGAAAATTTGGCGAAGGATAATCAAACCGGCTAGAATAAGGGCAAGGGTAAAGGCGAAAATAACCATCTGAGAGGATTCTAAATAGAGATTATTTCTATAAAAAACATAGTAGAGGACACAAATAGGAAGAATAAAAACCAGAGATTCAATAATGAAAAGGTTTCGTCGTAATCCCTTTTCCTTGAAGCTTACACTTCTTTTAGGAGATGATGTCATATGGCCTCACTTTGAGTATTAGTAGATGGATGTTCCTGATTCCTGATGTATTATTAAGGTCTGTCAATACCTTTATAAATTTACGTCCTGTACAGTGCTTGCAGCCTTCGAATTTTCAGTATAATACGCTGGCAATTTCTATACTTTCATTAGAAAGACTTTATTTTTAGCAGCAATTGTCGTGCCATCCATAACTTATTGATATTATGATATTTTTGCTATATTATGAATATCACATGCCTATTCCTTTGTGCAGAAATGCACATTTTTTTGTGCATTCAGTGTCTAATTTGCAATTTTTTATGGAGAAATAGATGGGCGGAAAAGGAGGGGATAAATATAATGTATAGGGAATTCCTTTTTGGACACAGACCTGCCCGCCAATGCCTTTCTGAGCAGAATGCTTTAGATAACTCAGATAGTAAAAAAGTGATCCAGCAGAAAATATTAGTTATAATGGCGTTAGCAGGAGGGTCTGCGGCCTAATTTAAGTCCTTATATCTTCATATCTAATTCATTTATTTTGGCTAAAAGTGTGTTACGATGTATACCGAGTATTTCCGCAGCCTTGCTTCTGCGCCAGTTAACGCTTTCAAGGACAGCACCAACATACTGTTTTTCAAAGGTTTTGACTGCCTCTTTGAGGGGCATACCCTTGATTTCTGTTTTTGTCATTGTAAACATCGGGATATCCTTGAAATGAATAATAGTGTCTTTACACAGGGTAGACAATCTTTCAACTAAGTTTTCAAGTTCCCGGATATTGCCAGGCCAATCATATTTCATCAATATTTTAATAGCGCCCTGAGAAAAGCTTTTTGCCTGTAGATTCCTATCTCTTGAGTGCAAGGCTAAAAAGTGATTCAGGAGTAAAGGAATATCATCTCTTCTGTCTCGTAAGGGAGGCGGTTGTACTGGAAAGACATTCAGCCGATAAAAAAGATCCTCGCGAAATTCTCCTTTTGATATGAGCTCCTCCAAATCTTTATTGGAAGCGGCAATGAATCTTACATCAATCTCGATTACTTTGGTGCTTCCCAATCTTTCAAATTCCTTTTCCTGAATAACCCTGAGGAGTTTGCCCTGCATATTGATATCCAGAGAGTCAATATCATCGAGAAAGACAGTCCCTTTATGAGCAATCTCCAGCTTCCCTATGGAGGTATGGATAGCTCCTGTAAAGGCCCCTTTATTATGACCGAAGATTTCACTTTCCATAAGTGTTGACGGTATAGCCGCGCAACTGATAACTACAAAAGGACGATCCTTTCTGGAACTGCGGCGATGTATGGCTCTGGCAACCAGCTCCTTCCCTGTTCCGCTTTCCCCCTGGATAAGAACCGTTCCATAGCTTTGAGCAATTGTTGCTATCAACTCAAAGATTTTCTTCATCTTTTTATCTTTACCCACCATCTTTTCAAAAGGGTGATACCTTTCCAGTTCATACTTAAGATAGGCAACCTCTTTCACAAGGCTGTATTTTTCCAGGGCTCGGTGAATAACTGATAATACCTCATCAACAATGAATGGCTTGATGATATATTCGTACGCACCCAGCTTGATTGCCTTTACTGCTGTCTGAATTTCTTTGACCGCAGTGACCATGATGATTTCGGTATTTGGATCCATCTCCTTTAGTTTCTCCAGGAGATCGAGGCCGTCACTATCAGGTAAGAGGATATCAAGAAGGATTACATCAATAGCGTTTTTTGAAAATATATCTATTGCTTCGTTGCCAGATTCAGCTAACAGGACTTTAAATTCATCTTTTAAAACCATAAAAAAGGACTGACGAACCCCGTGTTCATCATCAACAACAAGAATCGTGGCTTTTTTTTCGACTTCTGCCATTATTTAACCCCCATTCCTGGTTTGGTAACCTTGAAAATTCATAATTGCCTGTTTCTTTGTTGCTGTGTAGCTGAATTAATTAATTTAACGATTCCTTTCAACGGACAACTGACAACTATCAACGGGCACTACTATGTATATGAACATAGAATTTGGTAGGCGTCAAGATTTTCGCTCCAGATAAAATCAATCATATCAAGACAAACTTTTAAAATTATGCACATAAAATTGTGCATAATCGCACAGATTTCTGTGCATATTATAACTAATTTTCTTTAGCTTAGAATTAAGAACTTACTTAAAGTATTATCAGGAGCATTTTTGAAGAGGGTGCAAATAATTTACAAGTTGGCATACATATTGAGAGAATCAAACTAGAACCAACTAATTAAAAAATGAGGATAATTATTATGCACATCAGCTTGAGCAAATTTTTGCAGTTAAGATTTAATGTTTTTCTTTATAAGAGATTGAGCTGGGGGGTTGTCTTTCTTTATGTAATCATTCTTGGAAAATTATATTTCTTCTTTAATAGAAAAGAGAAACATAAAGTCGAAGAAGCCATTGAAACCGTATTTAAAGGCTGTAGAAACAAATTCGAAGTGAAAACCATCAAAAGGAACGTCTTTCGAGGGATAATAGCTCATTATTATGAAAAACTATTTAATGCCTATGAGAGGATTGAGGGATTAAGAGTTTTTTTTGAAGAAAGCATAGAGATACATTGTTTGAACAAATTGGACAATGCATTGAAGGGTGGTAAAGGTGTGCTTTTTGTTACTGGACACTATGGAGGCATCGAATATATTCCAATATTTTTAGCCTTGAAAAAATATCCCATTTCGGTAATTGCCAAATTTGCAACCAATGATTTGAAAAATAAATTATATTTGCAAACGAATGATTTGGGATTGAAGATCATTGACGCCAATCAAAAAAACGGAGTTCTAACCTCAATAATCCAGGAGTTGAAAGAGAACCGGATAGTTTTTTTTGAATGTGATGAAATTGAAGAATGGAAGTCTTCTCAAAAAGAGAAAATATTTTTTCTGGGGAAAATGATAGGAGTAGATAGAACTATTAATATTATCCAGAAAAGAACAGGGGCCAAGATCATTTTGGGAGTTCTACATAGATTCAATCTGGGGAAATACAGCTTAATTATAGAGAACTATCAGGATATTTTATTGCAAATTGGTAGAAATCCTTCTTCAGTTGGAGAAGCTATTTTAAAATCTTTTGAACAATATATTTACTCCTATCCTGAAGAATGGT
>JAFDHR010000151.1:0-3953 GCA_019308645.1 Deltaproteobacteria bacterium | reverse complement strand
AATGGTATCAATGGAAAAACTATATAAAGATAAAAACGCTTTCAGGCCCAGGCATCAGGATTGAAAGACCAACCCTTTTCCCATCGCTAAAACCTGCACTTGGTAAAGTTACATGAAAATGTCTAAAAATACTAAAGCAATCAAACTTCATTTTAAATTAGGGACTTGCTTTGATTCTATTAATTGAGCCGATTTCAAAAAACATAGGTATGTATGTGCCCGCATACCCATTACCCATCATGGAGATAGCAAGCTTTGTTAAATTCAACATTCCCGAATTGGAAATCAGTATTATTTCTATACCCATGGATTATGGGTTACCATTTACCCAGGAAGGAAAAAGACAAATATACAAAGAAGTTCTTAAAGATCTTTCCGAAATAAAACCTAGCGGTATCGGCATTTCTTGCACAGCTATTGCCCAGGCAGAAGAGGTTATCCACTTATGCGAGCTCATCAAGGACTTTGATCCCAATATTTTTATCTTTTTAGGGGGCTATTTCCCCACCATCTACTATGAGGAGATATTATTTAGAACATCTGCGGTAGACTTGATCGTGATTGGCGAAGGTGAAGTATCTGCTCTTAAAATAATTGAGCTATTAGAAAGGGGCAAAGACCCAGTAAAAGAGGATATTCCTAACCTTGCATGGAAGAAAGATGGGCAGATCTATTTAACCAAAAAAGGCGAGCGTTTTGATCTTAAGAAAAAGGCCCTTCTAAATTTGAAATTATTAAGATACCCCAGGGCATATGATATACTGCCCTATGCCTTCAGCCGTGGCTGTCCCTATCATTGCAATTTTTGCATGGAAGAATTTATAAGACCGCTCAGGAAGGCCGTTCCACCCGAGATTATCTTCAGCGATTTGACTAATTTGTCAAATCAAAGCAATACCCACACCCTGATGATCAGTGATGCGCTTTTCAAATCTTTTGATTTATTCCCTTTTCTTCGATCATTAGGCATGAAAATTAATTTTGAAACGCGGTGTGATGTGCTTGATCCGTTCATAATCCATAAAATTGCAGATATTTGTGGGATGTTGGTTCTTGGGTTTGAATCAGCAAGCTATAATACATTAAGGAGGATGAATAAGGTAAGGGATAGAGCTCACTATCAGAAATACATTTCCAATACCATCGCTATATTCAAAGAAGCCGTACGAAACGAAATCCCAATAATGGTTTTTATGATTGCAGGATATCCGGGCGACACAGAGGAAGACCTTGAAGAAAGCCTTCTTTTTGTCAGAGAATTATCAAAAAACAGTGGATCAGGTGGGCACGTCTTTAAGATTGGAGAATGTCATGTATATCCCAAAACCAATATTCATAACCTTACCTTGTCTTTACCAGATGTTGTTTTTGATAATGACGGTGTTTTTGGGCAGAATATTGTCAGGCAGCCTTCGAAAGATTTGAACTTTGAAACAGTTCTTGCATATATGAGGGAGATTTTTAATCTATCCAATAGTACACCCAAACTACAGACAACTTTCTTGAATATGATGCCTTTCTTCAGGCTCCCGTCCCAAGCTTTAAGAGATAATATGATTCCTGATATATGCTATAGGGATAACGATAAGAGGATACTTAATGTGCAGGGGAAAAGTCTTTTCGCTTTTCGAGAGTTAGTGCCCATGCTAATTGACAAATACAAGAAATTCATGTCAGGACAAAGAAGTACTCGTAATTTACCATTGTAGATTTTAAAAAAGTTTACTGAAAATGGAAAAAGAAACAAGCTGCATTAACTCAAGGGCTATCCTGGATTATGTAAAGGAATATAATAACGGCGACTATTTCGACATCATATGGAACCTTGACCCTGAGATCGATGTACTCCCTGATCCTGAAAGTTTTTTAAGAGATCCTAATAACTGGATTTCTTGTACTGTAGTTTCCAAATTATTGGAAAGAGCCAGATTGATTCTTAAGGACGAAATGACTGCATTTAAGATTGCCAAATATGCAGTTGAGAAAACCTCTCTGGGCTATGCTCAAGGTATAATAGTCAAGGCATTGTGGTCATATAAGCAAGCTCTTAAAAACCTTCAAAAATTAAATGATAAATGGAATAAAAGCAAGAAAGTTGAATTAGTGAAAATTTATCGAAACGAGGCTATTGTAAGATTATACTGGGATCACCAAATGGATATAACAAAAGATATGTGTTTGTATAATCAAGGCGCTTATACTTTTATGCCGCTAATCTGGGGAGGGAAACCCCTTATCCTTAAAGAGGAATGTTGTTATTTGGAAGGTGCCGCATATTGTGAATATCATTTAAAATGGCCTGCCAAGAACAGATTCCATGAGATTCTTTCACGGTTTTTCACATCAAAATCTGTTCTAATGGAAACAATAATGGAAATGGAAGAGGACAAGAAGGTAATCGAACAAAAATACGAAGAGGTCAACCAGCTAAATGTGGAGCTAAATCAGAAAATCAGACAACTCCTGGCTATACAGGAGACAGGGAAGGCTATCGTCTCTGTGCTGGAGCTAAACCCACTCTTAACTGTTATTATGAACATTCTTTCTAGCGTATGTAAGATTAACCGAGCCCTCATCATGCTTGTGAATGAAGAGGATGGATATCTTGAATATAAGCACGGAGTAGGCTTTGATGGTGATGTCCCGGAGGAGGTGAAAAATTACAGGGTTCCGCTCGGTCGGGTAAGTAACATCCTGACAAGGGTCACCAATACAGGACGGCCAGAGTATGTTCCTGAGGTTAAAAGTTCAAGCCTCAGAAAAGAAAACATTGTCTTGACCCACGGTAAACCCATATCACTGTTTGTGGTTCCTCTGATAACAAGGTCCAAGGTGATCGGAGTCATTGCCACGGATGCTGTCGATGGGATAGGTGTCCCAAAAGAAACCAGGGAGACGTTAGAGATCTTTGCACCCCAGATCGCCATAGCCATTGAAAATGCAAGACTTTACCGCAAGCTGCAGGATCAGATGGAAGCACTCAAAAGATCACATGCCCTGTTGAGCAGGGCAGAAAAGTTTTCCTTTTTGGGCAACCTGGCTGCAAGATTGGCCCATGAGATTAAGAACCCCATGACAGCCATAGGAACCTTCCTCCAGATGTTACCCCAGAAATTCAACGATGAAGAATTTCGAACAAACTTCTATAAAATTGCAATGGAAGAGACAACACGGGTGAATAATCTGATTACAGAACTTCTTGATCTTATTAATACAAGAGAATCACACTTTGATTTAAACAACCTCCATGATCTGATTGATAAAATGATATTTCTGATCTCTCCGCAATCCAAGGCAAAAGATATTGAGATTGTCCGTAACTTTGATTCTTCAATAGGACAAGTAAAGATAGATTCTGAAAAGATGAAACAGGTTATCTTAAATCTGCTTTCTAATGCTGTGGACTTTACCCCAGAGAAGGGGAGGATCGAGATTTCTACTGCAAAAGAATCCATGAATGGAAGCAAAGAAAGTATTCGGGTAGAGATCAAGGACAATGGGATCGGCATACATCAATCAATGATGAATAGGATATTCGAACCCTATTTTACAACCAAATATAAGAGTAATATGCATAACGGCACGGGTCTCGGCCTGTTTATTGCTCATCAAAATATTCAGGACCATAAGGGAACAATTAATGTTCAAAGTGAGGTTAATAAAGGTACAACATTTATTCTAAATCTCCCTACTGATCCTTCAGTAAAATTATCAGGGAAAGCCAATAGATACAACTCATGAAAATTAATAAGGTTAATGTCTATAAGATATCTCTCCCTTTTACAGGAGATTTTTCTATCTCTCGTAAAAAAGGGCCTGCTGCAAATAATATTGTTGTAGAGGTAGTTGCCGAGAGGGGAGAAATAAAGGGATACGGTGAGGGTGCACCTATAAGGTTTGTCACCGGCGAGACACAGGAAAGCGCGGCCAAAAGTGCCAGTCGCTTCGTACAG
>JAFDHR010000150.1 GCA_019308645.1 Deltaproteobacteria bacterium | reverse complement strand
TTTTCTCTGCCCGGCTTTAAATGTGCGGCGATTTCGCCAAGATCTGCGTAAATTTCAGGTATATGCTGAAAATATCCAAGGGATTTATAATAGAGACACTGATCCTCATCATCCGTGACAAACTTGTCACAGTTCTCAAAGGCAGACTTTTTCCAATAGGAATCAAAGTCTACTGGAGAGGCAAAAAAGCCAGGCTTTAACCAATCATCTTCAATGACAGGGTGAGGTTCTTTAAGAATAGGGCCTGCAGTCACAATGATGTCGGAATTATGGACTGCCTCTTCAGGACTTCCTACAATGCGTATATCCAGCCCCGTATGTTTTCCCATTTCTTCGGCATATCTGTTAGCTGCATCACTTGAAATATCATAGGCCTTCACATCTCTAAGTCCAGGCACCACGATCTTCAGGGCTTTCAAGTTCGTTTTTCCCTGAACTCCGCATCCAAGGATTCCTACTGTCTGAGAGTCCATATTCGCCATATATTTTGCCGCTACAGCAGTTGCAGCGCCAGTTCGCATGGCTGTAATCCAGATGCAGTCCATCACAGATAAAGGAACACCTGTGTTAGGATCATTTAGAATAAGCAATCCATTGATATAGGGTAAATTTAGCTTATAATTTTCAGGATATCCACTGACCCATTTGATACCTGCTGAACCAAGAGAGGGAATATAGGCTGGCATCGCATGAATAAACGCATCGGGCATAGTGTGAATCCCTGGTTTGGGCGGCATTTCTATCTTGCCCAGACCTTTTTCTTTGAAGGCCTCATCCAATGCCTCAATGATCTCCTTCATGGGCAAGTCTACTTTTTCAACATCCTTTCTTGATAAGTAAAGCATTTCCTCTGTTTTCAATGCATATCCCTTCCTTCTTAGTGTGTAGTTTATAGCTTTAACATTTTAAGATACCTAATTTTTTCAAAAATATACAAAAGCATGCCAGCATGTCAATAGAAATTCCCAGGGCTGAACCATATTATTTTTCTCAATCAAAAGCTTCTTATTCGTTGTGGTTGATCAAGACATAGCGCTCTTTTAAATTTCTTTTATTCTTATCTGTCAATGTTAAAAACATCTCTTGACAGACATTAACCATAGCTATATTTTAAATAAAATTTCATTATATGAAATAACGGAGGTGAAGCAATGACTATGATGACCGGAAAGGAATATATCGAGTCCCTCCGGGCCTTAAACCCGGAGATTTATTTTTTTGGCAAGAAGGTAAAAAGTATAGTTGATGAGCCAATGTTTCAACCCCATATTCATGCAGCGGCTATGACATACGAATTGGCGCATGATCCTGAATATGAGGAAATCATGACAGCTACTTCTCATTTAATAGGGGAGAAGATAAATAGATTTACCCATGTCCACCAAAGCATAGATGATCTCGTGAAAAAACAGAGGATGATGAGACTTCTTGGTCAAAAGACAGGTACCTGTTTTCAGCGATGTGTTGGTTTAGATGGCCTTAATGGGGTCTACGTCACAACCTATGATATTGATCAAAAATATGGCACCAACTATCATAAGAGATTCAAGGAATACCTTCTTGATGTGCAAAAAAATGACTGGATGCCTTCAGGGGCTATGACAGATGCCAGGGGTGATAGAAGTCTTCGCCCCAGCGAGCAGAAGCACCCTGATGCCTACCTTCATATAAAAGAGAGATTAGAGGATGGAATCATCGTCTCTGGAGTCAAGGCACATATCACTGGCGCTATTAATAGCCACGAGATTATTACTATGCCTACCAGAACCATGGGCAAAGAAGATAGAGATTTTGCCCTTTCGTTTGCTATACCCGCTGATACAAAAGGGGTAACCTATGTATTCAGTAGGCAGACGAATGATACCAGACGTCTTGATGGGATCATTGATGCTGGAAATCCGAAGTATGGCATTGTAGGTGGTGAGGCCGTGATACTCTTTAATGATGTATTCGTGCCTTGGGAGAGGGTATTTATGGCTGGTGAGTATGATTTTACCACCGAACTTGTAGAGGTCTTTGCTGGATACCATAGAAGCAACTATGGCGGTTGTAAGGTGGGATTGGCTGATGTGGTTATAGGCGGATCAAACTGGATAGCCGAAGCCCATGGGATCAGCAAGGTGTCCCACATTGTTGATAAATTAACAGAGATGATCGCAATGGCTGAGACTTGCTGGTCCTGTAGTCTGGCATGCTCTTATGAGGGGTACAGAACCCCTTCTGGTGCCTATCATATAAATCCCCTTTTGGCCAATGTGACCAAGCTAAATATTACCAGGATGGTCTATGAATGGATGAGGGTAGCCCAGGATATAGCAGGGGGAAAGATAATAACACTTCCAGCAGAGAAGGATCTTGAAAACCCTGATTTTGGTAAGATGATAGAGGAGTGTTTTTCAGGAAAAGAAGGGTATCCACCCCTGGATATAATCAAGATGTTACGATTAATCGAGAATATGTCTGTTGGGGCAGGACTCCCTGAGTCCATGCACGGGGCCGGTTCACCTGCAGCTCAAAAGATCATGATTGCAAGGAGGGGCGGGGTTGGTATAAAAATGGAACTTGCCAAGAACATAGCAGGAATAAATCAAAACAAATATTTCGAACGGATCATCGGCAAAGATGAAAAGATGCATTGGGATGATGTGAAGAGAAGAATAAAAGAAAAAACAGTACAGATATATTAATGTATTTTTATCTACAGGCTTTTCTCTGCTTTTATGCTTTCAATTGGACTCAGATATTGTGGTGGATGTAATCCCCAGATAGATAGATCCAGGGTCATAAGAGATTTAAAAAAGGCTCTAAGCAAGATGGATCTGAGAGTAGATTTTATTACTGACAAGGAAAGGGCTGTTGATATTATCCTTTTGATAAATGGTTGCATGCATGCCTGTCTTGAAGAAGAATATCTTAGCTCTGGCCGCAACCTTCAATGTATCTCTGTAAAGGGTGAGATGGTTGATAGTCAGTATGTTGAAGAAGATCATATTCTGGAGACTTTGATCAAAAAGATAATGGGTTTTTTCAATCTATCAGGACCGTATAGTTCTTGAAGTGATAATAGAATAATCCTTGTCAAGGGTCATAATTATGATATTTTAAACTAAATTTCACTATTTGAAATATTGATTTACACAAAAGATGAAGCTCTATACAGTTGAGAAAAGTTTAAAGGTTATTGAACTCTTAAACAATAATCCCCAGGGTTTAAGCCTTTTGGAAATGACCAACAGGATCGGTTTTTCCAAAAGCACTATTCATCACATCTTAAACACCCTTCTTCCTTATGCTTATACTGCCAAGGATCCTGAGACCAAGAAATACTCCTTAGGTTTTAAATTTCTGGAGATCAGCAGGAGGATATTGGATAATCTTGATGTCCGAAAAATTGCCAATAAATACTTACGCCAGCTCCATGAAGAATGCAAAGAGGCACCTCATTTGGGAATACTAAGAGATGGGTACATTGTTTACATTGATAAGATTGATACACCAGGTAGGCTTTCTCTGGCTACCTACATCGGCTTTAGAACAGATCCCCATGCCGCTGCTGGGGGTAAGGTTTTACTTTCAGAACTATCCCATAAAGAAATAATGGATATTTATAAAGAAAGGTCGCTGAAGGCTTATGGAAGAAATACCATAACGGGCTTTCCCCGATTGTTTGAGGAATTGGAAAAGATCAGGAAACAGGGATATGCAATAGACGATGAAGAATATTACGAGGGTGTCCGATGTGTAGCCGCTCCCATTAGGGCAGGAAGGAAGATTATGGCTTCCCTCAGTATCACTGGTTCTATTTTTACCATGACTATGGAAAGAATTGATAGGGAATTAATAGGATTGGTGATGAAGGCAGCAGAAGAAATTTCATCTGAGATGCAATGGTAAGGCATATATTTAAACATGAGGAGTAAACTTGGCCGATGATTTAGGAAAACTTGCATAACGCATATATGATGCTCATTCACAAACCAGTTATGCTTCTATCAAGAATATCTTTTGATGAGGGCAAGGCATTGGCTATGGAAGGTTGAAAGGAAGGCTTAGTTATGGAAGGCAAGGCTTCTAAGGAACTGTTTAAAGATGTTATAGATAAAGGGTTATGTGTTTTATGTGGAGGATGCTCTGGCGGTTGTCCCTATTTGGTATCGCATTCTGGAAGAATAGTAAGGCTGCATCAATGCACCCTTTCTGAAGGGCAATGTTACCAGCATTGCCCAAGAACCTCTACTGATTTGAACGCTATTAACCAGCAAGTTTTTGGCGTGCCATATGGCGAGGATGAGATCGGTATCGCAAAGAAAGTTTTTCTTGCCCGCTCCACTGATAAGGAAATACAACAAAAAGCACAGGACGGGGGAGTCGTTACGAGCCTGCTTTCAGTTGCCATGACAGAGGGAATGATTGATGGTGCGATCGAGACCAAGCTGGACGATGACAAAATTCCCCATGGTTTTATCGCTCGAAATAGGAAGGAATTGCTGGAATGCGCTGGAGTGAGTTATGAACCCAGCCCTGTTCTCGAAGCCATTAATAGTCTTCCCAAGGAGAGCATAGAGAAACTTGGTTTTGTGGGATTGCCTTGTCATATTACCTCCTTGAGCAAGATGAAGGTATCACCTCCTACCAATAGGGCAAATATCGAAAATATGAAGCTGGTGATCGGTCTATTTTGCGGATGGACATTAGCCCATGGGTTTCACCAGTTTTTAAAGGAGCGCTTCGATATTTCAAAGGCAATTAAATTTGATATTCCCCATCATCCAGCGCATAGCTTTGATGTATATACAAAATCAGAAACACAGTCCGTCGATTTGGATGAACTGAACCCCTTCATCAATAAGGCCTGTAGCTACTGTTTTGATATGACTGCGGAGTTTTCCGACATCTCAGTCGGTTCTGGACGGGCTATGTTTAAAGGATGGAACACGGTTATTATCCGTACCAAGGCTGGTGCCGAGATTTTAGAAATCGCCAAGGGATGCCACGCAATTGAGACACAACACATCCCTGTTGACAGCCTGACGAATCTAAAGCGTGCCTCGCTGAACAAAAAAAAGAAGGCGCTCCAGAATATCATATCCATGACAGGTGGAATAGATGATGTGCTTTATTTAGGGATCTCGCAAAATTTGATTAATACGCTCTTAAAATAGTTCAGAAAAGGTTAATACTATGGCAAATATCGAAACAGATGCCCCTGGGACAACCCAACTTCTCCTTGGTAACGAGGCTATTGCCCGCGGCGCACTGGAGGCAGGAATAGGATTCGCTACTGCCTATCCAGGAACACCATCATCAGAGATTATGGGTACCCTCGCCCCGATCGCCAAGAAAATGGGCATTTATGCAGAGTGGTCTGTGAATGAGATGGTTGCGTTTGAATCTGCAGCAGGTGCCTCTCTTGCGAACATCCGTGCTCTCAGTTCCATGAAGGCCAATGGGGTGAACGTGATTACCGACTTTCTCGTAAATCTTCAAATGACGGGGGTTGGAAAAGGATTGGTGTTGGTGGTGTGTGACGACCCGGGGGGGATGACCAGTTCAAATGAACAGGACACCCGACCTATTGCCAAATGGTTAAACATCCCGCTCTTAGAACCCAGCACCGCTCAGGAGTGCAAGGACATGACCAAGTGGGCCTTTGAGCTCTCAGAAGCACTTGGCATGGTGTGCATGGTGCGAAGCGTCACCTATCTGTCCCACACAAGAGGTAACGTGAGGTTCGGCAGGCTGCCCGAGGAAACTAAGAAGGCCCATTTCGCTGACTTTTACGATATCGACGATCCGCGGCAGAGTAGGTACACCTGCGGTATGCAGTTCCACCCCTATAAGCAGAGTGAGGAGCTTCTGAAAAAGTTCTCCAAGGCACCGGAGAAATTCGAGAGCTCACCATTTAATTCCTACGAGGGGCCAAATACCCCGGAACTAATGATTATCAGTTCAGGGATCTGCTCGACCTATGCTGCTGA
>JAFDHR010000149.1 GCA_019308645.1 Deltaproteobacteria bacterium | reverse complement strand
TGCCGGGGGATGGATGTATATTGGTCCCCAGGGCATTGTACATGGTACATACAATACAATACTCAATGCAGGAAGGTTAAAATTAGGAGTAGGTCAGAAAGAAGATTTAAAGGGTCATTTGTTTATATCATCCGGTCTCGGCGGTATGAGTGGTGCTCAAGGCAAGGCAGTAGAAATAGCTGGCGGTGTTGGGGTTTTTGCAGAGGTTGATATATCGAGGGTGAAAACAAGGCACGAACAGGGATGGGTACGAACGGTATCCTTTGATTTAAAAGAAGTCTTTGATATGGCCAACAAATATTTAAAAAAGAAAGAGCCTATGTCAATTGCATATGTTGGTAATATTGTTGATTTATTAGAATATGTTGAAAGGAATAATATAAAGATAGAATTGCTTTCAGACCAGACATCATGTCATGCGCCGTATAATGGAGGATATTGTCCTCAAGGTATTAGTTTTGAGAAAAGAACACAATTACTTAAAGCAGACAGAGTTACATTCAAACAGCTCGTTGACAAGAGTCTCAGGCGACATTTTGAATTAATAAAAACCTTAGTGGGTAAGGGGGCATATTTCTTTGATTATGGTAATTCTTTTATGAAGGCTGTGTATGATGCCGGTGTAATGGAGATTTCTAAAAACGGGATAGATGAAAAAGATGGGTTTATTTTCCCGTCATATGTTGAAGATATAATGGGGCCACAAATTTTTGACTTCGGCTATGGTCCGTTTAGATGGGTTTGTTTAAGCGGAGATCGTGGAGATTTAATAAAAACAGACAGGGCCGCAATGGAATGCATAGATCCAAATAGAAGGGCTCAGGACAGAGATAACTATATATGGATTAGAGATGCAGAAAAGAATAAATTGGTTGTTGGAACGCAGGCGAGAATATTGTACCAAGATGCAGCAGGAAGAATAACTATTGCCCTTAGGTTTAATGAGATGGTTCGAAATGGAGAGGTTGGCCCCATTATGCTTGGGAGAGATCATCATGATGCCGGCGGGACAGATTCACCGTTTAGAGAGACTGCCAATATATACGATGGAAGCAATGTAATGGCAGATATGGCAACTCAATGTTTCGCTGGTAATGCTGCCAGAGGCATGACACTTATTGCATTACATAATGGTGGTGGTGTTGGCATTGGTAAGGCCATCGATGGTGGATTTGGATTAGTTCTTGACGGTCGAGAAGAAGTCGATGCCATCATAAAGTCGGCTATGCGATGGGATGTTATTGGGGGTGTTGCACGGCGCGCATGGGCCAGAAATGAGAATTCCATTGCAACCTGTATTGAGCATAACAAGGTAAATAAAGGCACAGACCATATTACTCTTCCGTATATACCTAAAGAGGATTTAGTGAAAAACCTCGTTTCAGAGGCCTTTCTAAAAAGAGGTTAATGCTAATGGCATTGGGGAAAAAGGTTGGTACTAAGTGGGGACTGTTGTTGGTTTATAAAAGGATCAGGGCATCATGACTAAACAATTAATAGAATGTGTTCCAAATTTCAGCGAAGGTCGAAGAGACGAGATCATTGAAGCCATTGTGGAACCGTTCCGAAAGAGAAAGGGATGTGCCCTTTTTGACTACCGGGCGGACAAAGATCACAACCGGCTTGTGGTGAGCCTTGGGGGTGAACCAGATTCTGTTCAGGAAGCGATCTTGGAAGCGGCTAAAGTGGCTATTTCCACTATTGATTTGGCGCAGCATCAGGGTAGTCATCCCAGGATAGGGGCTGTGGATGTTATTCCTTTTGTACCGCTTCAGAACATAACCATGGAGGAGTGCGTGGACCTGGCTCATCGGTTTGGGCAAAGGTATTATAAAGAAACAGGGGTTCCTGTTTATTTTTACGAAGAGGCAGCGCTAAAGCCTGAACGAAAGCGCCTCGAGGTTATTCGAAAGGGGCAGTACGAAGCCCTGAAGAGAGAAGTAGTAAACCCAGAGAGGCATCCAGACGTAGGAGAACCCACACTGCATCCTTCTGCTGGTGCTACGGTCATCGGCGCGAGAAAATTTCTCATTGCCTTCAATGTGAACCTTGCAACAGATGACGTGAACGTCGCCAGAGAAATCGCCAAGGTGGTTCGCTCTTCAAGCGGTGGATTAAGTCATGTAAAATGTATTGGTCTTCTTCTTAAGGAGCGTGGATTAGTGCAAGTGAGTACAAATATCGTTGATTACGAAAAGAATACACTCTACCGCGTATTGGAACTCATACGCATGGAGGCCAAAAGATGGAACGTTACTATAAAGGAAACTGAAATCTACGGAATGATTCCTGCTGCAGCTATTGCGGATAGCATGTCCTCCTATATGCAGATTTCAAGGTTTGATCTCAGCCAGGTGATAGAACTCCGCCTGCTTCAGATGTTAGGGGATACCAACACATGATTCGAAAGCTCTTTACGAATGCACATATAGTAACACCATATGATTCTGGTGTTCCTATGGCAGGGAAGCGGCAGGGCGAGGTACGCCATTTTGAGAAAGGAGCCCTCCTTTGCAAGGATGGTATGATAGAAGCAGTAGGGAATGAAGATGAGATAAAAACATCTCTCGTGCCTCGTGACGTGGATTTAGAGGTAGATTGTGGCGGATTGTGTCTCATTCCCGGATTTGTAGACCCCCATACCCACATGTGCTTTGCGAAAAGAAGGGAGGAAGAGTTCACCCTTCGCCTAAAAGGGAAAGAGTACCTTGATATACTGCGCCGGGGAGGAGGTATTCTTTCTTCAGTCCGGGAAGTGAGGGCTGCCTCTGAGGAAGAACTATTTTCTGTGACCCTGCAACATGCCATGTCCGCGCTTCAGTTAGGAACCACCACACTTGAGATTAAGAGTGGGTACGGGCTGGATACAGAAACAGAAATAAAAATGCTTCGTGTTATTGACAGGATTGGCAGGGAAACGTCTTTGGACGTGATTCCTGCTTTCCTTGGGGCACATGCTGTGCCGGAAGAGTATGCTCAATCACCTGAAAAGTATGTTGATCTTGTTATTCGAGAAATGATTCCGGCGGTTTCCAAACAGGGCATTGCTCAGTTTTGCGACGTCTTTTGTGAAAAGAACGTCTTTTCTGTGGATCAAAGTCGCCGAATCTTACAGGCCGCCCGGGAAGCTGGCTTAGGGCTGAAGATTCATGCCGATGAAGTGCACGATCTTGGGGGAGCAGGCCTTGCAGCGGAACTCAAGGCTACGTCGGCCGAGCACCTTCTGGCAGCCAGTGATGAAAACCTTTATGCTATGGCCCAAAAGGGCGTTATTGGGGTGCTTCTTCCAGGAACTGCATACAGCTTGCGAAAAGGATACGCACGTGCCAGGAAAATGGTAGACTTGGGTGTTCCACTAGCACTTGCCACCGATTGCAACCCCGGATCAAGCTATACGGAATCCGTACCTTTCATCTTCGGTCTGGCTGTTCTTAACATGAATCTTTCAATATCAGAATCCTTGGTGGCGGCAACATTGAATGCGGCTTATTCTCTGAGAATGGAGAAAAAGGTGGGCAGTCTTGATATTGGAAAATTCGCCGACTTTCTTATACTGGACGGAGAGAGCCCTGCTATCCTGGCATATCACGCAGGTGTCTCCCCGGTTATGGAAGTCTACAAGCGGGGAGAGCTCATGTTTTCTCAGTGAGCAATTCGGGTTGTAGAGGGACATTTGGGTAGAAAGTGAGGAATGATTGTTTATGAAAGAAATTCTTCTCGGTATGGACGGAATGAGTTTGGAGGATCTGGTGGCCATTGCAAGAGAGGGGTTCAATGTTCGACTGACAAAGGAATCAGAAGGCCGGATCATAAATGCCAGGAAAATGATTGAAAAGTGGGTCAAGGAAGAGAGAGCTATTTATGGTGTCACCACTGGGTTCGGGGCTCTGAGTGATGTGACCATCTCCAAGGAGGACACTCAACGTCTTCAGGAAAACATTCTAATGAGCCATGCAGCAGGAGTAGGAGACATTCTGGATAAAGAAACTGTTCGGGCGGTCATGGCACTCCGCATCAAGGATCTGGCACGGGGACATTCGGGCATTTGCCTGGAAACGGTCAGCCGCATCATAGATCTTCTCAACAGGAGTGTTTGCCCTGTTGTTCCACAGAAGGGATCAGTGGGGGCCAGTGGTGATCTTGCGCCTTTGGCGCACCTTTGCTTGGTGCTTATAGGCCGAGGGGAGACTTTTTACAAAGGACAAAGAATGTCAGGTCTCGCGGCATTAAAAAAATGTGGCCTCAAGCCGCTTCAGTTAAAGGCAGGAGAGGGGCTTGCACTGGTGAACGGTACACAGGTGATGACCGCCATAGGCGGTCTTTCGGTCTATGATGCGATAAAGCTCTCGAAAATGACAGATATCGCAGCGGCTATGAGCCTTGAAGTGCTCATGGGAAGCAAAACGGAATTCGATAAACGGATTCACCAGGTGCGACCCCACCCGGGGCAGGCCGCGGCCGCTGACAACATGGACAGGATTACAAGAGACAGTGAAATCATCACCTCCCACAAGGATTGTTCCCGTATTCAGGACGCCTACACCCTTAGATGTTCCCCTCAAGTACACGGTGCGAGCAAGGATGCAATCACGTACGCCAGAAAAGTGGTGGAGACGGAGATGAACTCTTCTACAAATAATCCCCTTATTTTTTCGGAATCGCAAGAGTTTCTGCTTGGAGGAAATTTTCATGGACAACCAGTAGCACTTGCCATGGATTTTCTGTGTATGGCTGTTTCTGAATTGGCGAATATTTCAGAGCGACGTATTGAACGGCTGGTAAATCCTCAACTAAGCGGGCTTCCGGCCTTTCTTGTCAGCGATGGAGGCCTTAATTCAGGATTTATGCTTGCCCAGTACACGGCCGCATCCCTGGTTTCCGAAAACAAAGTTCTTTCCCATCCCGCATGTGTGGATTCCATCCCCACTTCAGCTAACAAGGAAGATCATGTATCCATGGGAACCATTTCTGCTAGAAAATTAAGAGAGATAGTAAGAAATGCAGAATATGTCATTGCTATCGAACTTTTATGTGGTGCCCAGGCGATGGATCTTTTTACCAACATGAAACCAGGGGAAGGGACCCTGATAGCATACAAGATTATCCGCGATGAAGTTCCCCATCTCGAAAAAGACCGCATTATCTCAAAGGACATAGAAACAATGGTGCATTTAATGCGAAGTGGGAAAATCATAGAAGAGATTGAAAGAGTGGTTGGAAAGCTTCAGTAGAGCGGTCATTACTGTTTTATCCCTCTCAAGATAACCTTCGGCCTCATGATTTATTGCCAGCCTATAAAGGTATTTCGAAATTTCCCTTCCTCCAAAATCCTTATGATGCTTTTTTCTTTGGAATAAGATATAATACCTTTCCAAATATTACACTCATTATTGGACAACACATTTTACCTATTGGATAATCACAATATAGTAATTGTGCTACAGTAATATAAACCTGCATAGGCAGTATAATGTAACGTTAGGCCAAGCATATTTGTTGAATGACAAAATCGCAATGAGATTTCTGAATGAAGATACATGAGCTCATTTGGCCGGAAGACAGAATTGACCATATCAGACGACACAGGGTGAAACCTGAAGAAGTGGAACAAACTTGCTTTGGCCAACCGTTTGTTTGGCGTGCAACATCAAAAGGGGAGAATCCTGTCTATTATATACTTGGACAGACAGATGCAGGGCGATATTTGTTCTGCGTTGTGATTCAATTTCCTGATGGCAGAGGATACCCAGTCACAGCACGACCGATGACTGACAAGGAAAAAGTGCGGTATAAACAATGGAGAGAACAATGAATAATCCAAAAATTCCCGAAACTGATTCTATTCAACAATTGGCTCATTTTTGGGATACACATGACCTTACTGACTTCGAAGATGAATTAGAAGAAGTCAGTGATCCGGTTTTCGAGCGTGCACCCGTAATGAAGATTCGCTTGCTACCCGATGAGGCCGAAGCGGT
>JAFDHR010000148.1 GCA_019308645.1 Deltaproteobacteria bacterium | reverse complement strand
AAGATAAAGAAGATAACAAAAATCTGGACCAAAAACGGCGTACCGCGAATAAGGTCCACCCACGCGCCAATCAACCGGCGCAGGATTCTGCCCTTACCGCCCCTAATGATCCCCCAATAAAAGCCTATTAAGCTCCCAGCAATAAGACTCAGGCCGGAAACAGACACGGTCATCCATAGACCCTTGAGGAAAATCGGCAGGCTGTCTATAAGTTGTCCTAAATAAAAACCCCACATATCTTAGTTCCCCGCTTTTCAATAAGCTTCCCGGAAGATCAGCCGCTTCTGAACCCAACTGGAGAAACCCTTGAGGATATAATAGATAACAAGATAAAAGGCCGCCGTGGTCAGGAAACCTTCGGCCGGCATGAAACGTTCGGAGGTTAACATCTGACCCGCCCTGGTCAGCTCCATAATCGAAATGAGTGAGAGCAAAGATGAGTCCTTAACCAGGACGATGGACTGTCCTAACAGGGGGAGAATTGTCACTCCGAGTGCCTGGGGCAAAATGATGTAGCGCATGCGCTGAAAGTAATTCAGGCCAGAGGCAATACCGGCTTCAATCTGCCCGTGCGGAATAGACTGAATACCGGCCCGGATAATTTCCGCCATATAGGCCCCGCTGTTTAAGGTTAAGGCAAAAACGCCAGTGACCTCTTCAGAAAACATAATTCCCAGGGATGGGAGACCGAAATAGAAAAAGTAAAGTTGGGCCAGCAATGGTGTCGAACGGATACTTTCGATATAGACTCCGGCAATGCGGGAGACTATCCTTGACTGGCTTAAGCGCATGGCGCAAGCCACAGTTCCCACAAGCAGTGCCCCCACCAGCCCTGCTCCGGAGAGCCAGAGCGTGGCCGAAAAGCACTTAAAATAGAGTGGCATGTACTCTAAAATGACCCTGAAATTGAAAGTTTCAAGCATTTTCTTTATCCGTGAGAATAGTTGTCCTGGGCCCTGGGCAACAGGATGTGAGCCGGGTCAACCGGCCCACACCTGAAGTGATTGAGGCTAATTAAAAAATAGTTTTCTTAATGGTCTTTCTTCCAGTCCAGGCTATTTACCCAGTAGTTCAGGTTTTTGTCCGAACGACCGTCCAGGCTGATTTGAAGAAAAAACAGGTTGATCCATTCCAACAGGTCAGGTGAGTCATAGTGCACAGCAAAGGACAGGGGCTCCTTGGACAGTTGACCGGGAAGGATGCGGGCGCTGTTGGGCGGGAAACTGACGACCTGTCCTCGAACGGCCGAACCATCGTTAACACCGAAATCCGCGCGACCTTTCAATACGGCGTCGATAAGCAGGGGACCGCCACCTTTATAGGATTTGATCTCTGCCTTGGGAAAGGCCTTCTTGGCGATATTCTCACCGGTGGACCCCAGCAAAACAGCGACCTTCAATTCAGGTTTCTTACAATCTTCAAAGGACTTTAGGGGGCTGTCATGCTTTACGAAGACCACGGCGCCCGTGTATATGTATGGGGTGCTGAAGGCGATTTTCATGGCCCGTTTAAGGGTTGGAGTCATGTCTGCGGCCAACATGTCAGCCTTCTTGGAGAGAAGCGCTGGAATTAGACCGTCCCAGTCATAGTTCAGGAACTTGACCTTAACCCCCATCTCCTTTGCCATCAATTGACAGAATTCGACCGAGCTACCGGTCCGCTCTCCATTCTTATCGATGAAACTGAACGGCGCTCCTTGCGTTTGGCACGCAACCCGTAGTTCTCCTCGCTTGGCGATGTCATCAAGGGTGCCTGCGTTTACCGCCGACACCATGCCAATCGCCAGAACAACCGACATCAAACCTGTTAAACATTTGCTCAACTTCATTGTCCTATCCTCCTTTTCTATTGGTTAATGATTCACCTCTGGTTCAGGCAGTCGTCTTTGACTGCCATCGGCCACCTATACGCTCTATTTCAAACAGATCAAACCTCCTCACTTACTTCTTCTTCCACCTCGATGCCCCTTTTAGACAACTCAGCCATGAACGACTTATAGGGTATATCAATGGCGGGCGAAAGGATACCTTTTTTCTTTATCTGCCCGCTACCGATCATTTTAGCAACGATGCTGACAGGATAGCCAACGCCTTGATTCATGGCAAACAGACCCGTCTCAAGGTCCCTTTCAATCATCAGGTTAGTAACAATGGACTTCTTCCGCCCGTCCTTAACTCCTTTAAAGACGTTGTGCATGACCACTATATCTCTCTCATCATCCCTGTATTGGAGCTGGGGTCCCATGAGTTCTACAAGGAATTGGCGGGGGCTCACTTTGCAACTCAAACCATCAACCGGATCATCCGAAAGGAAGCCAAGCTTCTTCAGGGGCGCCCAGAAGGCACACCATCCAGGCCACCTTAGGGCGTAACGGCTGGTCTCTTGAATGGTGCCGGTAACGCCCAAGAGGTCAGTGTAGAAAACAGTATCGCCGTTTGGGACTGCCTCAAGTTTGCCCAGACCCGGAAAATCTATCTGGTGGATCATTTTGTTTTCATGCTGGTCAGAGGCCGAGACGGTCAACCGGCGACCGTCTTTGATAAAAACCGACTCCCGATTTTGGCTGCCCAGGACCATATCCCAGTTCCAGGTCACTTTGTAGTTAAGCGGGTTATCGCAGGCCTTGGTCTCAGGAAATCCACCGCAATAGGAGTTAAGAACGTAAACTTCATCAAACTGCTTGACACAATGACCGAAGATGATCAGGTCAATTCCTGGGTCCAGGCCGCATTCCGGCATAAGTGAAACACCGGCCTCCACGGCACGGTCGTGGAGATGTCGGACCGTATTGGCGTAGTTGGTGCTAACCAGAGCGACACCGGCTTCGATGGCCGCATCGAATGCGTTTGGCATCAGAGGGAAGGGCAGTAGATCTATGGCCACGTCCACATCCTGCCTGAGCACAGACACCAGGGAATCCTTTGACGAGGCATCAATCTTAACCGGGGTTACCCTGCCCACATCGAGGAAGTTGGCCATCTTTCCCAGTGCATTTGGTTCAAGATCAGCACAAATAATCTCTGTGACGTCCTTGCTCCGGGCCAGATCAGCCAGAGCGGCCTTTCCCTGTGACCCCATGCCACCCAACACAGCAACTTTCATCTTTTCCTCCCAACCCTTGTCTTTTTAAGGCCCTCACCAGTTCTGCAACCCTTCAGGCAAGCAAACCCATTTTCGTTTCGACTTCATGATAACGAACGTCTCGCTCTTGGCGATATTTCCTACAATGGGGATAACATCAGTTGTGAGCCGGTACAGGTCTGCCATGCCGCCATTGACAATCACCTCGGCAATCACATCGTAACGTCCCGTTACCACGGCCACCCAGGTGACGTAGTCGAGATTGGCCAGTTTTTCCAGTATTTCGTCAAGCTTACCGTATGATAGAATGTTCAGCCCGATCAAGGCGGTGATCAAATCTTTATGTTCGAAGGGATCGATAAGTCCGGTTATTTTCAGCTTGCCCGCTTTTTCAAGGTTCTTGATTCGTGAGCGAACGGTTGGTGCGGTCACACCCAACCGCGCGGCCACGTCTCCCACGGGAATCCGGCCATCTTCAGTCAACAGGCGGACAAGTTTTTTATCTAATGAATCAAGACCCTTTTTAGACATGTAGCCCTATTTTTCTCAGTAAAAAAAAAGTAGTTTTGATATTTATCAATTTGAAAAATAAATGTCAAATAATTTTTTGATAGAAAATAATATTCTTGATATTTTTTGCAGCTAAAAAGATAGGTTGACAGGGGAGAAGGGTTTTTTTCGCTCGATTTGGTTTTTACGTTCAGATCGACATAATTTATCACCTTCCTTCAGTGTGATTTGCTTTTATCTTCGAGAAACCGGGGATTAGGGTCTGGGTGCTTACGATTCCTGTGATCTGCCCCACCTTATTATTGACAAAATTCCAAATGGTCTCCGCATCCGAAGAGATCAGATCCCGTGTCAAAATGATTTTTACAAGGATATCCGCATCACCGTGAACGGAATGGATCTCCCTCACTTCCTCCAGAGCAGCCAATCTGACGCAAACTTGGGTATAAAACTAAAACTGCCAGCTTTTTATTGAGCGGACCCCTGATTCTTCCCCGCTTCCTCCAAAATTTCCTCAATCTTTCCTTTAACTTCATTTGGAAGGGGTTCAGTCTTATGATTTTCAAGAATCCATTTTACTCTCTCATTAAGAACTTCGCCTAAACTTCTTGACCCATCTCTAACCCATTTGTCATGAGTATCTCGGTTTATTAATTTAGGGTACCAAATTTCCTTAAAATGCTTTAACGTATGTTCCACTTGCAAAAAGGTCCCTCCCGGTCCTTCCTTGTCTATAATCCCTAAAGCTAACGTCTCCTTATTGACGGCCATACCTTTAAGAAAATGTTTTACTTCATCAATAATTTCGTCTGCCATAACTATCAGCCCCAAACAAGCGGTAAAGCCTGATTCCATAAATCCAACATCATGGATTAAACTGCTTCCAGTTAAGCCGGTTAGAAGTATAGATTGGCTTGCCTCTATGGCTGCTTGCTGATCAAAAACCTTTGAATCAGTACATCCTCCGGTGCTAAAATTGGGAAGTCCGTAGAAAGAAGCAATTTCCTTCAAAGCAATGTGGCTGAGCTTGGCCTCTGGCGCGATATAAACATATTTACCACTACGCATATCCATAGGACTACTTGCTCCTCCATAAATGATTGGAGCTCCTTCATGTTTAATCTGAGCAATTACTAAACCACTTAAGAACTCTGCATTAGAAAGAACAGTTGCCCCTGCCAGGGTTACTGGTGCCGTTGATCCCATTGAGGGAGAACTGGTATAAATCAAAGGAATACCTTTTTCAGCACAGAAAAGCAATTTTTCGAGAGACTCTGGAGGATGTTGTAAGGGAGTAATAGGCTCAGCATATTGCAACATAAAGGGACTTCTGCGAAAGTTTTCGGCACCACCCCTGACTGCCACTGCCATATCATAGATATCTGACAATCCAGCCAAACTCCACGACGTAAACATAATTGGTTTGGTCGTGCTAAAAACCATTCGTGCAAAATTATGACGGTCAGAGAGTAAAGGATCAACCTCGTTCATAGACATACCACCCATACATCCGATAAAATCTATATTTGGCAAATAATCACAGATTAAAGCAGCTTTGTTTACATCATTACCCTTTGAAGGTCTCCTTTCACCTGAATGTGAATCTATTACAAACGGAGTGTCCGTTCCTGTTCCATAATAACTGTTATTATCCTCAAGAAACATCGCTGGTTTACCATTCCGATCACTTATGGTGATACTTCGGGGCGCAAGACGGAGAGCTTCTTCGACCATATGAGAGGGAATTCTTACTCTGCTTTCACTTGTAACATCCGCGCCGCCTTCTCTAAGCAGATTTACTGCTTCAGGTAAAAGAACATTAACTCCGGTTTTTTCCAATACTTCTAATGAGGCTGAGTGAATTTGAGATATTTGATCTAAAGTTAGAAGTTGAATCCGAGGCCTCTTTATTTCAAAAGATAAATTGTTTACCTGTTCTTTAGTCATCTTGGCATCATCTCCTTAATTCAATTAAAGGGGTCATAAGGGGTCAAGCCTACTCTTAGCTCTTTTCTAATATATCCTTCAAGTTTTCAACACGTTTACTAATATTTTTATTCTTTTCCATCTCGCGTTTTACTCTTTCTAAAACGCTTCCAACTGTGCTATTTTTATCGATCCCAAATGCTTTACCTACACCTTTTAGCGTATCATGTCGAATGCATCTTATTAGATAAATAGCGACATTCCTTGGTTCATTAAAATGACCCCTTTTTGAGACAAGGATATCATCCCTCGTCACCTTATAGTAGTTACATACCTCTTCAACAATTCTATCTCCATCTGGGGCAAGCAATCTGGATTCGGGAACCTCTTCATGGGTCTTATTAGAAAAAAACATCTCTTTTATCTTATCAACAAAAAGATTACTACCTATCGCAGCTGGTAACTTCTTTCTATCTAATATTTGATTAATCTCTTCAGGTGTCTCCTGAGAAACAAATTGTTGGTATCTCCTGATACGTTCTGCCTTTCTTTTCGAGAATAATGACAGGATAAAATCTTTATGCAGCCAATCCCATT
>JAFDHR010000147.1 GCA_019308645.1 Deltaproteobacteria bacterium | reverse complement strand
GTCATTTCGAGCGAAGCGAGAAATCTTACCAATGTAACATGCTGAAAACTCAAGATTTCTCCCTCTGGTCGAAATGACACATTCACTAAATCCGACTTTTTACGAAGTCGTCAAGTTTGGCGGAATGGATTTCATTGTCTTCTCTTTGGAAATTTTAATCTTGTTTGATTTATCTGCCATTAGTTATTTGGTTGCGCTTCCCGTTTCGTCTGCCATCAATGGCTCTACGAATCCTTTTGCGAGCTGTGCAACCCTGGCCAAGACCCCTGGCCCAGACCTGCCTGCCAGTCGGCGGGCAGACCTGGCATTGGAAATTGACTGTTTGTTATTGAGTTTTTTGCAAAGCTAATAGCCCTTATTTAATACCTCCTCACGTCGCGCTAGGGCAGGCCGCAACCGTTTAACTCGACCAACTATTAACGGGTCATTACCAATAAATATAAGGTAAGCGTTTGCAGGTTCAGAGTTCAACGTTCAGGGTTAGGGGAAAACTGAAAGTTAATAACGGAAATCCTCGTAAAAAATGTGGATTTTGCCACAGAATTGCCAATCCGCCGCCAATTTTCAGATTGGGAGTGACGAAGCCAGGCGTTTCTCACATAAATACGCCTTCAGAATGGAGTTTGGATACAAGGATACAACCCTTGAACCCCTGAACCTTTGAACCCGTGAACGGTTACAATATAAGATTATGGGTTTACAAATTTATTATCCATCTTTTAACTTGAAGTACTTTAGCCACTTTAGCTCACTTTAGCCACTTTAGCTCACTTTAGCCACCATGCGTTTTATCGCCGACCTCCACATTCATTCCCATTATTCCATTGCTACCAGCAGCAGTCTTACTCCGGAGAATTTGGATCTCTGGGCGCGGCGTAAGGGAATCCAGGTTATTGCAACAGGTGATATAGTTCATCCGGGCTGGTATAAGGATATGAAAGAGCGGTTGATACCAGCAGAGGATGGACTATATAAACTCAAAGATGAATATCGCATAAAGAATGATTATCTTCTTCCTTCATCTGCACAACCAGTCAGGTTTGTTCTCTCTGCGGAGATAAGCAATATCTATAAAAAAAACGGTAGGGTGAGAAAGGTGCATAATCTTATTTTGTCCTCATCCTTTGATGCGGTAAAGAAGATACAAAGCAGGCTGGAAGCAGTGGGGAATATCAGCTCTGATGGAAGGCCTATACTTGGGTTACCCTCAAGGGATTTGTTAGAGATAGCCTTAGAGGCAGGCGATGGCACAGTTCTTATTCCTGCCCATATATGGACCCCATGGTTTTCTGTGCTTGGTGCAAAAAGCGGCTATGATACTATTGAAGAATGTTTTGATGACCTTACAGAAAACATTTTTGCGGTTGAGACCGGACTCTCATCCGATCCATCTATGAATTGGCTCTGTTCATTGTTAGATAGATATACACTGATTTCTAACTCAGACGCCCACTCACCGGAGAAGTTGGGTAGGGAAGCCAATCTCTTTGAGGCAGAACTTTCCTATCCTACTATCATTTCCGCAATGAAAGGAGATAGAACTAATAGGTTTTTGGGAACAATAGAGTTCTTTCCACAGGAAGGGAAATATCATTTAGATGGACACAGAAAGTGTGGCATTTGCTGGACACCCCAGGAAACAGCCAAATATAAAGGAATTTGCCCTGTATGCGGTAAGCAGGTAACCGTAGGGGTATTGAACAGGATTATGCAGCTTGCTGACCGGGTCGATCCGGCGTTAAGGGATGATAAAAACCCGTTTTACTCCCTTACTCCATTGAAAAATCTTCTTGCAGAGATCAAGGGTGTTGGCGCAAACAGCAAGGCGGTAAATAACGAATATGAAGAACTTTTAGGCAAGGGAGGATCAGAATTCTCGATCCTTCTTGATCTTCCTTTTGAGCAGATTAAAGAAATTGGGGATGAAGTGTTAGTCGAAGGTATCAGAAGGCTCAGGAACGGAGAGGTGTTTATTGAGGAGGGATATGATGGCAAGTTTGGCCGGATAAAGGTTTTTTCCCCTGGAGAAATTCTGTCTTTCTCATCCCAGATATCTTTGTTTGATCAGTCATATGAAAAGCCAGATAAAACGAGTATCAAGGTAGAAGATTTGCATATACGAGTCGATGAACAAAAAAGAAGGGAAGTTGGTATAAAAGAAAGAGAAAGGAGGTTGCATGAGACTACGTATGAGATCACAATGAATTCCATACAAAAAGAGGCGGTAAATCATTACAAGGGGCCGTGCCTGATTCTGGCGGGTCCAGGTACCGGAAAGACATTAACCTTAACAATGAGGATCATGCGCCTTATAACATCCTATGGAGTAGATCCTAAAAATATTCTGGCTATTACCTTTACCAATAAGGCAGCAGAGGAGGTGAAAAAGCGAATCAGAAGTGGCTTGGATGATGCGAGCATACTAAAAAAGATTACAGTCAGCACATTTCACTCCTTTGGTTTGTCCTTGTTAAAAGAGCATGCGCGTCACTTTGGAAGGTCCCCGGGGTTTTCTATTTTTGGCGATGATGAAAAGGCCTATATTTTTGCGTCATCTCTGGGCGTCAAACGCAGAGATATTCATAGGGTTGCAGAACAGATACGCTTGGCAAAAAACAGGATGCACACACCTTCAGACCTTGAGGACGGAGAGCTTGCACCTCTTTATGCTGCATATGAAGACAGATTAAAGAAAGAAAATGCCTTTGATATTGATGATCTTGTGGTGTGTCCGGTGAGACTCCTTAAAGACAGCAGTGATACACGGGAGTTGGTGCAAGACAGATACCCGTGGATATGCATTGATGAATATCAGGATATAAATTTTGCCCAATATAACCTGATCAGGCTTCTTGCGCCTGAGGAGGACTCTAATATTTTTGCTATTGGTGACCCTGATCAGGCTATCTATGGATTTAGAGGGGCTGATAATACCTTTATTAAACAATTTAAGGATGACTATCCTTGTGCGACAATCTATGGACTTACGACATCCTACCGATGTTCAAAGACAATTCTTGAGGCGTCTAGCCAGGTTGTAAGGCCTCGGGAAGGAGGCAATTTATTAGAGGGGATAGAAGCGGGTGTATCAATTGACATTCGTGAGTGCTCTACTGAAAAAAGCGAAGCAGAGTTTGTGGCAAGAACTATCGAAAAGCTGATGGGAGGTGTGAGATTCTTCTCTTTTGATAGCCAGATTACCGATGGCAGTGAGGAAAGCGAGGCAACCTCTTTTTCTGATTTTGGTGTTTTGTTCAGGCTTTCAAGGATGGCCCCGGATATTATTAAGGCAATGAATGATCATGGTATTCCCTTCCAGCTTGTAGGGGAAGAACCATTTTTCAAGCAAGAGCCAGTAAGAACTGTTATAGATATCCTACGTCTTATTATGATGCCCTCTCATAGTATATTGAATCAAAGGCTAAAGGAAAAACAGATAAGCGGGTTATCTGAATCCTCCCTTTTGAAAATAAAACGGAATACAAACATACACTCAATAGAGGAATATTTTAGCGAAATAATTACTCTCTTTTTTCCTGATATCATGGCATCTCACAAGGATGATATTGAAAGATTACTGGCCCTGTCTAAGGAATATGGTTCGGACGTCCCTTCATTTCTCTCCTTCATGCAGTTAGGAAGCCCTTCCGATACCTACAATCCGTCAGCAGAGCAGGTTGCCCTCATGACGATCCATGTAGCAAAGGGCATGGAATTTTCTCACGTTTTTATCATAGGCTGCGAGGATGGTATTCTGCCGTATACACTCTTTTCAAAAGATATCCCTGACATTGAAGAGGAAAGAAGACTCTTGTACGTGGGTATGACAAGGGCTAAGAGGTCACTTTTTTTATCACATGCAACAAAAAGAAATCTTTTTGGGAATTCCTTCCATTTGCCTATTTCCCCCTTTTTAAACAATATTAAGGAAGAGTTAATTAAGAGGGGTAGGGCGGAAAAAGGGAAAAAGAAGGTACGGAATAAGCAGCTCTCCCTTTTTTCTTAAATATTTCTTTTGATTTCCAGGGAAAGAGAGTAAAATTACATAATCAGAAATTTACAAACTGCAAAAATACTCCCTCTCCCTTGTCGAAGATCCCGCCTGTAGCGGGGATGGGAGAGGGCTGGGAAGAGGGTGGCCCCCTCCCCTTTGTACCCTCCCACGAGGGGAGGGGAAATATCATTTTTTTTAGACGTTCAATTATCAGTTTGTAAATTTCCGATAATAGAAGGAGTTGCAGCCGAGCAGGAGAAATTCCAGAGCATCCGAGTGCCCTATGCGCATGCGGTGAAGGAGTCCAAAAGATAGAACTTACCTGAGCGGAAAGAAGCATATGGAAAGCAATAGTGGCAATAATCATAAAATAGTACAACTGGAGCAGGTTCGAAAGGCCAGAAGTGGAGAGGGCAGCGTTTTTGCTATCCTGAAAGACACCAAAAGGATAGCCATGGCCATACAACAAAGAACATGCGTCCTCTGCAATAATATGAGAATGTGTGTTAATAAGACCGGCCTCTGTGCTGCCTGTTATTTAAACCTTAGTCCTAAAGAAAAGAAGATTGCAGATGAAGAGGCGAGGCATAAAAAGGTTGAGCTTAAAATAACTGATGACCGGTGGGAAGAGACATAGGGATTCGGGCTCAAACCTTTACTTAAAACTGTGTCGGACATGTCTCCCACACCACTGGCAGTCGCAAAGCTGTTGATTAGTCAAATGGTGTCAAAATCTCAAAGCCGTTGTTTGTTACCAGAATTGTTTGTTCAAATTGAGCGGAGAGGCTTCCATCATCTGTAATAACTGTCCAATTATCAGAAAGAACATGGAGATTCTGTTTTCCGAGATTTATCATTGGCTCAACAGTAAAGACCATGCCAGGAACAAATGGAATGCCCTGGCCTTTCCTGCCAAAGTGAGGGATTTGGGGTGGTTCATGAAACTCAAATCCAACGCCATGGCCCACATACTCTCTCACAACTGAACATCCTTGTCCTTCTGCATATCTCTGAATAGCATACCCAATATCGCCAATCCTGTTTTTTGGTTTAACCTGAAAAATTCCAAGTTGAAGACATTCCCTGGCCACAGAAACTATCTTTTTGGCATCTTTACCAGGAGATCCCACAAAGAATGTTTTATTAGTATCTGCGTAATATCCTCCCAATATAGGAGTAACATCAACATTTACAATATCGCCATCATCCAAAACAGTGTCATCGGGTATTCCGTGACAGATTACATCATTGATAGAGGTACAAACACTTTTGGGAAAGCCATTGTAATGAAGAGGAGCAGATATGGCATTATTTTTTTTGGTGAATTCTTCTACAAGAGAGTTGATATAATTGGTTGTAATTCCAGGTTTTATATGTTCCTCAACATGGTTGAGAAGATCAACTGCAAGTCTGCCAGCCTTTTGCATACCAATGATATCCCTCTTTTCTTTAAGCCTTATATTATAAAGAGTGGCATATTGGGATTTTATTTTCTCGAAGTCATGAGAATGCCAAGACTTGTTCAGCCTGCGCTTTAGTTTTTTATAGTTCATATCCTATCCAAGGTATGTTAGAAATAGAGGTTATATTTTTGGAATGAAACCAAAAGGATGATAGAGTAGACATGATGGTTGGTCAAGAATTTTTATAACATCTCAATAAGTATTCGGTATATGGCTCTTTCAGAGATAATACCCCTCTGAAGGTGTAAAGGCTTTGAACTCATAGGGTAATTAATGGCTCATGCCTTTAGGCCTGTCTGCCATACAGCTGCCAGCCCCCATTGTATCGGGACAGGCGGGTCTGGCGGACCTGCCCATCCCGATTTGCGGGACGAGGCGTACAGGTTTTTACAATGGATATCGAAAAGCTAAAAATAAGAGAGGATCTTGATTTTTTTCCAGTACAATCTCATGGAGGAACGGTAGTTCTGATCCAGGACAGGCTCGGTCTGGTAGAGAAAGGAAAGTTTATTAGTCCTGAATTGTATAAACTCATGATAACACTCAATGGAAAAAGATCGATAAGGGATATTCAATTAGATCTGATTCGTAAGCAAGGAGGTAGTTTGGTATCAATTGAGGAAGTTCAGAGTCTAGTAGAAAAACTTGATTCTTCGTATCTTT
>JAFDHR010000146.1 GCA_019308645.1 Deltaproteobacteria bacterium | reverse complement strand
TGGGGAAGATTAGTATTGGCCTCGGTCCAATTCCCAGCTGCCATGTCGCCATCGCCGGCATTCAATGCATGGACATAGACATTACCCACGGCATGGGGCTCAAGGGGACCCCAGAAATAGGTGATTGCGTACAGTCGGTTATTACCCTGATCCACCAGAAGATCCTTTATCGTTTTGCCCGGATCCCTGGTAGTGCTGAAGGTGAAGGTATCGCCCACCGCAAAATCAGTGGCACCGTCGATAATGGTAAAAGAGAGTACATTGGCAATACTGTAAGTCCCGGCAGTGATATCATAACTCGCCTGGGCACCGGAGACGGTCCCGGTAACACTGAAAGTTCCTCCATCAGCCGCCGCTGTAATGCACCTAACCTCCCAATATTCGGATTCGGCATTATCTTCAACAGTGACCGCACTCATTACCCCGTTGCCCGTATTATCCGTGTCAGCGAACGGTGTGGAGGCGCTCAGGCCTCTGCCCATTCCGCCGGTGTAGTTAGTCCAGGTAGTCCCGCTGTCAATGCTTACCCACACACCGGCATCCTCTGTACCGGCATAAATGACAGTGGGAAATGTTGGGTGCAAGGCCAGGGTAGTGATATGATCGCCGGTAAAGGAAGTCGTCTCAGTCCACGTCTGGCCGCCATCGGTACTCTTGAAAACACCCGTTGCAGTGGCTGCGTAAAGAATAGCCGTATTTCCATTTGTACCGGGCACCTTTACGATATCCCTTACAGTCTTTCCATAACCCAGGCCACTCTCTGTAACAGCAAAGGTGAATTCGTCTCCCTCAGCAAAGGCGATGCCGCCTTCGGTAACGGTAAAGGTTGCCTCGGCGTTGTCCGAACTGTAAGCGGTGCCATTATATGCCTTGTTTACCTGAGATCCGGAGACTGTTCCTTCGACATTCCAGTAAGGTATTGCGGCTGCTGTGGTGTTGAAGGTAAATTGATCTGCAACCTTAAAGGGTATGCTCCCGGCAGAGATGGTGAATACCACCTGGCCGGAATCTGATGTATAGGCTACCGTGGTGGTTGCAGGATTTGATTGGGCCCCTGAAACACTCCCTGAAACCTGCCATTCGGTGGTGGTAGGGAAGGTAAATTGATCATTCACTGTAAAAGCGTCGGTGCCTCGAATGATTTTAAAGGTTACGGCTCCAGTGGTGTATGCGACATATTGGGCTGACGTCATCTGGGCGTTAAGTTGATACCCGGATAGGGACCCGTGCACACTGAAAATCTCTGCGTCAGCAGTAGCATCGATGCATTTAACTGTCCAATTTTCCGAGACCGCATCAACAACAGCGATATCAACCAGGGTGCCGGGGTTAGCCTGGGTGCCGGCATACGTAACAGCCCCTGCTTCCCCTGTGTAAGTTACGGTCCAAGTCTCTGTTACAGTGGCAGAAGGATCTGTCGTGACATTGGTCATGGTGCCATTCCCCACATTGTCATCACCCGCTGCCGGAACAGTGGCGGATGCAGAGGGTATTACATGGGTGGCTGTCCAGGTCTCGGTCTTTGTGGTGGAAGACAGGGTAGGTGTGGACATGGTCCCGTTGCCGGTATTTCCTGGGTCTGGCGTTGGTGGAGTGGATATGATGCCTCCCCATTGGAAAGTCTCACCGTCGGATGCATAAACTGCCCCCAGCCCCTCGGTTCCTACCCAGACATAGTCTGATGTTGCATCATCGCATAAAACTGTCAGGACGGCTGTATTGATGCTAAGTATGCCATTCCATTCCTCGACGTTGTTGCTGTTCCAGTTCAGACCGCCATCCAGGCTGCGGTAGACATTGCCCTTGCCCAGATAGCCGGTTGCCGCATAGACCGTGTTTAGATCATCAGGGTCCACTGCGATGTCATTTACATAGGGGTCAATCCAGTTTTGGCCCTGCTCGGTCGAAGAACGGCTGATATTTTCCCATGTGGCGCCGGAATCTGTTGATTTATAGACGCCACCGCCGTCTGTCCCTGCATAGATTATATTATTATCTAAAGGGGTCACAGCCAGAGAAGTCACATGAGTGGTTCGCCCGCCATTAACGGCCTCGGTTGTTAAAGAGACGAAGCCCGAAAGGGGGTCTGGTGGGCCTGATATCAAATTGCTCGTTGCAAGACCGCCTGAGGTCAAGGAACTCCCAGGGTCGAAGTCACCTCCTGTTTTGTAGGTCTTAAAGGAGATGCTCGTATTATCCGGGATTGCATTACCGTAAATGTCGTTGGCGCTGACGGTAATCTGATCTATCAGCCCGTGTTTCCAGAGACCGGATATATTAAGGTATTGGGCCCTCATCCCGAATTCTTCTCCCACCGGCGGACCATTCACAATGGAAATCTGACCGGTGGTGCTGCTGATATTTGTGTCGTAAAAATAAGTGGCCTTGATGCTCACTGGTCCTGATTTATAGCCGCTTCTGAGGATGGTGCTCACTTGTCCACTGACTGTCGTTGCAAAAAGAGGAGAGATCTCCTCTCCCCCGTCCGGGCTGGCTGCAATGGAGAAATCTATCCTGTAGCCATCGGCTACCAGAGCGCCTTGTGTATCCTTAACATCAAAAATAATTTGAGAGGTGGATTGGCCGCCTGTGCCCTTTATATTGATAGATGCTGGGTTAGGAGAGCCGGCAGCTATCTCGATATAGGCAGGCGGGGGCTGAATGGTAATTGTTTCAGTGCCGGTGACATCTACACCCCCAGTATTCCACGTGGCAGTGACCGTGACCGTTCCCCCCTTGGCAGCTGCCTGAAAGGTGACTGTGGCCTCGCCCTGGCCTCCGCTGGTCAGTGCTGAAGAGGTGATGCTCCCCAGGCTCAAATCGTCAAGGGTAAAATTAACTGTTTCGCCATCAGGCGCAGAGCTCCCGGCTGCGTCTTTCAGGGTGGCCGTAACCGTGGCCGTTTCCTGTCCGGTACCCAACAGTGAGTTGGGAACAATAGTTAAGGTCACACTTCCCGGTGTATATTCCACCTGGATCTCGGCTGTTATGCCACCCGCTACCACCTGAATGGTGGCGGTCTCTGCCGTGGAACCGCTCGTGAGGGTAGCAATGGCCGCACCTCCTGCAGTGGTGGCTGTGGCGGTGATACTACCCCCGCCCTGCGTGATCGAGAAATTAACAGTGGTGCCATCAGGCGCATTCCCACCGCCTACCACGGTAACTGTTGCGGTGATGGTGGCCTGGCTTGAACCGTCAGCGGGGAGGCTGGTGGGATTGGCGCTAAGGCTAATGGTGGCGATCTGAGGTCCGATCAGCGTGATAACTGCCGTACCACTTTGCCCATTGGCGGCCTGAACCGTAATAGTATCATTGCCGCTTGCAGGCACATAATTGGGTGCGGTATATGTAACGGAGGCCCTCCCTCCTGTTATAGTTGCTAAAAGGTTATCAAGGGTGCCATATAGAGCACTGAAAGAAAGGGTCTCCCCATCTGCCACCGGATTGCTGTTGGCATCGAGGACCGTGACATCTATGGTACTTGTGCTGGTTCCATCTGCTGTCAGGCTTGCCGGGGTAGCGGTGAAAGTAACTGCTGCGGGAGCCCCAGCTATAAAGGTCACCGTGGCAGTCCCGCTTACACCATCAGAGGTGCCTCTAATGGTAGCTGATCCCAGATTGGTGGCACTGGTAAGGGTCACTGTCGCCAAACCACTGGCTGTAGTTGCACTGGCAGCAGAGAGGGTGCCAGCGGTGGTGTCGAAGGTAACTGTTGTCCCATCAGCCATGTTATAGCCACTGGTATCTTTTACAGTGGCCGTGATCCGGCTGATTGATGCCCCATCAGCTACAATACTGTTACTGCCTGCACTTACCGTGACTGTACCTATCGTTTGCACACCGGCAATTGTTGTGGTGGTTGTTCCCCCTGATATAGTTGTGGTGGTGGTTGTTGTTCCCCCTGTTGGTGGCTGGTCATCGCTAAAGCAGGCTGTTAATGTAAGGATGAGAATAGAAATGAAAAGGAAAATTGAGAGCTTTGTATATAATCTTCCTTTTTTTGTCTTCATATCGAAAACCCCCTTCAATATATAAAGATGTTGGTAAGCGTTCACCGTTGTCAGTCGTTCGACAGGCTCACGATCTTGAGCACCGCCGAAAGATTCCCCCCCGCCTGCCGTCCGGCGGGCAGGGTTCACCGATAAGCCAACATTGGCAATGAACCACTTAAATAGTGTCTGAACGAAAACCTCGAAATATAGTTTTCAAGTTTTGGCCTTAAATCTTCAAGGCTTTGAAATTGCATTATTTTTTAATCCAAAATCCGCAATCCAAAATCGTGCCTGAACTGACTTTTCGTTCAGGCCCTATATCGCCCTTTTTGACCCCAAAATGGGCACCATATACCCACCTCTTGCGATAAGTTATAACCCTGTCACAGGAGTCAAAACCAAGTAGTTTTCTCAGCCTTTCATAATCTATAAGGATGTTTTTAGGGCTTATCGGCAATAATTTCAAAGGGTTAACTTGGCCAGACCCGATTGAAAGCTAAAATTCACCTTTCTTAATTTTATTGCAGCAAATCTTATGCCATCAGTACCAAGTTCTTTGTATTTCCCTATTAGTACTCAGGACACCATTTTTTAACCTCAAGTTGTAAAAGCCCTTCTGAAACAATTTCCTGTTAGATTATTTATCAAGTGTAAAACCTTTTTACAGTTACGCATTTTTATCGTATCTGGTCAATAAACTGGGGCAGTTGCATGAAAAAGGCACCGCAGCGACGCAAAGGACGCAGTGTAAAATACAGCTATAAGATCTCATTACCCTATCTATTGAGCTGAGCTATTACCTAAAAAGGCTGATATTATAACTATTGCCACGTCTCATAAATCTTGCATCTTATAATGGCAAATTAATATGTCAGAGAATTGTTTGTATTTCATACAATTGTTGGAGACGTGAGACGTGGAAATCCGAAATTCGAATACCTGCCTACCGCCCCAGCGGGGCAGGCAGGTCCAAATCCTAAACAAATTCAAATGACAAAAACAGCAGCAATCAAGCAATAGGAGGCCTTTGTTTTGAATTTTGGACATTTGGATTTTAATATTGTTTAGGGTTTAGCATTTCGATATTCGGATTTTTCAATTTCTATTATGTTCTTAAAATAATTTTAAATTGCCAAAATAAATAGCAGAACTTTTGAGTCAGTGAACTATTACCCATTCTTTTAGTTGGAAAGAATGTATAAGTTCAGGCACTAATTGCCCCCTTTTTTTCCTACAGGAAGAACTGTTGGCGTGATAAAGATGAGGAGTTCACTTTTCTCCTTTTTCTTTTCCTCTCTTTTAAAGAGCCATCCGAAGATAGGTATCTTGCTGAGCCACGGCACTCCCTCCTCAACATGGCTTGTAGTTTCCTTATAGATTCCTCCAATAATAACCGTGTCTCCGCTGGCAACCATCATCTGTGTCTTGGCGTTCTTGGTTTTGATTGGAACATTATCACCTATTGCTTGTGAATAATCAGGATAGTCATCACTCACATCAATGTCCAAAATAACCATGTTATTTGGTGTTATGTTGGGAGTCACCTCGAGTTTTAGCGTGGCATCAACCTGTTCATATGTTTTGTTTCCACTGTCATCTGTACCTGAAGGGATTACAATCTTTGTGCCTTGCTTTATGGTGGCTGTTTTTGTGTCCCGTGTAATGATTTTTGGCGCAGAGAGAGTCTTTGCCTTATTCTCAGTCTCAGCCAGGGCTATCTGAGCGTTAAGAACCTTTGTACCTGCTGTATTGCTAAAAATTAGTCCCGCTGTAGTGGCAGAAGGCATGGCGAAGTTCGTGGCAAAATCATATGAAACTGTGGCGGGCCCGCTGCCTCCCCATGGATTCCCGGTTTTTTGATAACTCATACCCCATTCAACTCCTATATTCCTTGTAAAGCCTGTACTGGCCTCAACAATCCTTGCTTCAATCATCACCTGTTTGATCGGTCTATCCTGCCTCTGTTTTAAGGCCTTTGCCTTTTGTATATTGTCGGCTGTATCGGTAATAATTATGGTTTTATTTGATTTATCAACCGATAACCTACCCCTCGGTCCCTTCACATTTTCTTCTATAAGGGTTTTTATAGCATCTACTTCCACATAGTTGACCGTTATATAGTCAGTTATCAATGGCTCTTCTGCTACGGCCGCCTTTTGTTCGGTCTTAACCGCCTTTATCCTTTCCCTTTCGGCCTTTAGCCTCGCTTCCTTCTCTTGCTCTAATGCCTTTATAGCCTCTTTTGTCATTACCCTGATAATATTTCCGTCTACTATCATGCCGAGTTTATTTACATCAAGCACTACACCCAGGGCCTGATCCCAGGGGACGTTTTTTAGTCTCATAGACACTGTGCCCTTTACCTCGGACCCCCACACTATATTCCGCTTGCTAATCTCCCCAATTAACTTGAGGATGTTTCTTATGTCTGCATCAGCAAAATCAAGGGTCATTCTGGCCCCTGTATACGTGGTGGTTATATGAGCAGGTTTAACAGCAGCTTTAACCACATGTGGGCGCATTTTCTCGGATTTTACAAGCGTTTCAGAAGGGACCTCCGCTGGTTTGACAAGGCCCTTACCAAGCCTTGTCTGGGTTATTTGTTTGATAGGTGGTTTGACAGATGTTTTACTAAAATCCAGCCTTATTTCTTTATCTGTCTGTATCATATGGTAAGGGACCATTTCTTTTAACTCTATTTCCAGATCAACCTGCTTTTCAGCAACTTTTACAATCGGTGTAATTTGATTAACTGCCCCTTTAAAGAGGGAGGAGTTTAAATATCTTGTCAGTTCAGAGGGGATGGTGCAATCCATTATCTCTAAAAGCAAGGTAAGAGACTTTTTCCTGCTTAAATCATAATCTGCCTTTTTAGTGGTGGTCACCGTGATCCTTGATTTTCCTTTTGGGAGCATGTAAAAATCGACTCCAAGTATCTGATTCAGTTGTGTTTTAGAAGGTAAAAAGTACAGGCGAGGTTCTTTCGCTGCCATTTCTTTCCCTTCTGCCGGTAGAGAAGGAAGCTGTCTTTTTTCAATTTCACTGGTTTTTTTCGCCGAAAGCAGGAATCTTACAGTTTTATCCTCTTCCCTCACATTGTATTCCACATCCTGAATTAAAGTAGCAATAAGGCGTGTTGATACAGGCATACCTTTGATTTTTTCAAAATGGATACCTTTTACGAGCCTGTCATTAATGACACCTGGACTAGTCAATCCTTGAGCAGGAAATGCATTTAAATCCACTATGAGGCGTAATGGTTGAACCAACTTAAAGGCAGCATAGGAGATAAGTTTTGAGCTGGTTATTTCAATCATTGTCTTTTCATCAGAGGGATCAGAGATGACTTTTATTGCCTCGATTTGAGTAGGCTTCTCTTCTATTATGCCTGCAACCTCTTTTTTTACAGGTGCTTGAGCACAACTAAAGACAAGAAAGGTTAAAGAGAATATTATTAATAGAGAGATAATATTTTCTCTTCTCAGGCTTTTTTTATAAAACATGCCAGCTCTCCCTTATATCTATTTATTGGTAATTATTTAAAATAGCCTTTTTAATCCCGATTTATCGGGATTGAAATTAATGAGAAAAGTCCGTTATTCAATTTATATTCATCTTCTCTTTGGGTCCTTGTGCCTTGGCGGCTTAATAGTTACTTTTATCGAACTAATCTATATCTGTAGATGGGAGCTTTATCGAGATATCCTTTATTTGTTTACGCCCTCTAATATCCTTATAAGATTCAGTGACAACAACCTCTTTTTCAAGGATTCTCGTCACTTTACCACTTTGTCTTCCTATGAGGGTTCCCACCTTAATTACATGACCATCTCCCTTTGAATCCCGAACAAGGGCCCAATTTCCTTTGCTTCCTAATACTATGGCAGAGATGGTCACCTGGGAAATGTCAAGGGTCTCAAGATAGGTTTTTGGTTTTCCTTGTTCTTTTTCCTCTAACTCCCTTCTTACAACAATAAAGGATTTGAAAGGATCTGGTTTATTAGTAGGATCATAAAAATAGGTTGCTTTTCCCTTCTCCGCTTTTGCTTTTTCTTCCATTATTTCTGTAATAGCTTTTTTCCCTTCGGAAGGTTTTTTTGATGGTTCAGCGGCCTCTTTTTTTTCTTTTAGAATCTTAATGGTAACCTTTTCCTCAGCTTGAGCTGGAGGTATTCCTAAAAGAATAGGAATAACCGCAATACCATATATTAAAAACAGGGTTAGACTATTTCTTTTTTTTGGGTGCACTTTCAGTCTTTTTTCCCTCTTTAAACCTGTAGGTTGTAGCCTGACAGGAGGTTTTAAGTGTGGTGCTCAGAGCTTTGGTTGGAATCATATTCACATTGAGAACATTAACGATCCTGTCGAGCTTTCCAACCTTATCAAAAAACATTGCAACATCATGATAACTTCCCAGCACCTCTATGGCTACCGGGATTTCTACGTAAAATTCTTTTGAAACCTGTTTTTTGGGACTAAATAGGAGAAATTCCAGGTTTGAATTATTACCGAGTTTGGTAATGTTCTTCAAAAGTCTTGGGATTTCACTGGTAGTAGGAAGAAGTTTTATGGCAGCCTTTAAATCTCCGTGGGCCTCGGCAAGGTCAGCGTCAAGCTTTTTCAAATTGTTCGCCCTGACTCTGGCAAGCCTGATATTCTTTTCTAACCTCACCAGTTCGGTTTTTATAGTCGTTATTTCACCTGATTTTGGAATGTATACGAGCCAGGCATAGATGCCTACAATAAAAACAACCGTCCCTGCAAAGATGAGGATCCTGTGTATCATCCTCAATTTGGATACTTTATCAAAATAGGTACTTAGATCGATTGCCATAGCCCCCTATCTTCCTCTCTATTTCTTTTTGCCTGCTTTAGGGAGAGTTTTTTCTTTAAAGGCGTATGTTGTTGATTTCAGGGAGAAATCTTTAAGACTTAGATCAAACTTCGGTATTTTCTTCTGCCTTGTTCTGACTAATTGGACGGAACTTATGCTTTGTGTATTTTGTAGTCTATCCATAAAATCTGCAACTGTTTCATTATCCATCGCTGTTCCGTTTAAAATAAGCTTTCCTTTTTGTTCTTTAAGAGTGGTGAGCCATAGCTTATTTTCTGGCACACTTGAGGCTATATCATCTAAGAGCCTGACTGGCCCGGTTTTGCCTTTTTCTAATTTTTTTATTGTCTTTAATTTAACTTTGACTTCAGCGACAGTTTTCTTTAGAGCCGCTATTTTTTTATTGGTATCTTTAAAGGAGTCCAGCTCTTTTTGTTTAACATCTCGCTCTCCTCTCAAGGTGTTTACCTTGTTGTTGAGATCAAGGTAGAAGTAACTGCTTGCCAGGAGAAGAAAAATAACGGAGAGCATGTATATAGTTACCTGTCGCCTTATATTTTCTTTTATTTTGGCAGCCCTGAATGGAAAGAGATTAATTTTGATCATCTATCACCTATACTCCGCAATGCAAGGCCAATGGAAATAGCGGCCATTGGAGCATGATAATTTAAGTAGTTTGTATCAAATAATTTTTCCTTAATCTCTAAATTACCAAAAGGATTGAGCATCTCAATTTTTAGACCTGTTTCCAGGCCGAGATATTTACTGAATCCTTTAATCAAGGATGAGCCTCCGCTAAGCAGGACATTTTCAACTTTTACGTCTATAAAAGTAGTTGCCACAAAATCAAGGGCTCTTTTTACTTCCTGAGCCCATTTTGTAACTGTTGATGAAAATATTTCCTCGATTATAGGTTTCTTCTCTGTTTCTAATGGCTTAGCGCCCAATTTTATCATTTCTGCTTCTTGATAAGATATATTTAATTTTTGTTGGATCTCGCTTGTGATTTGTGATCCACCATAGGATGAGTCTCTGGTAAACATGGAAACACCATCTTTAATAACGTTTATCGTCAGTTGTTGAGCGCCAATATTGACCAGGGCGTGGCAGCCAGATTGTTCATGATTGCTGATTTCGAAGGCGTTTTGTAGGGCAAAGGCATCTATGTCTAAAACCATAGGATTCAGATCTGTTAAACGAAGAAGGCTGATATATTCTTCAACCATATCTTTCTTTGCGGCTACTAAAAGAACGTCCATTAACTCTTCCTTTTCCTCTTCTGTCACTTCTTTTTCTGACGGAAGGATCTGAAAATCCAGATTTACGTCATTAATGTCAAAAGGAATGTATTGTTCAGCCTCACGTTGTATGCTTTTCTCTAAGCCTCCTTCTTCCCTTTTGGATATTGTAATTTTTTTGACAATAACTGAGTAGCCAGATATAGATGTAGCCACATTTTTATTTTTAATTTTTAGATTTTGTAGGAGGTTTTTTAGGGCGGAAGAAACTATTTCCATTTCCTTTATAGAACCTTCCATTATAGAGTCTTGGGGGAGCTCTATCATGCCAAAATTTTTTAAGATCATTCCCGTTTTGGTATCGTCAATATCGACAATCTTGATAGAGTGGGATCCAATATCAATTCCGATAAGTCTGTTTTTTGCTGATATGGGCATTTGAAGCCTAATTCCTTGGTTATATATCGCTAAAGAAAAGTTTATCTTTGTCACTTAACTTGTAGCCGAGGGCCAGAATAATTTTTCTCTTTGTCTCCATTCTACAATCTTTACCTCTTTCAATTCTATCGATTGTTAATGGAGAAACACCAGCTTTTCTGGCCAGTTCCGCCTTGCTTAGTAAAAGCTCTTCTCTTATTTTCTTTACCGTATTTTGCCCCATTATCCATTCCTCCAAAAAAATTAATCAATCAATACTATGTGAAATTTCTCTATACTAATACATATATAAATTAATTTGTCAAGTATTTTGAATAAATTAAGTAAAATTACGACAATTTATAGCTATATAGTGGTAATTTATAATATTACCACAATATATAGTAATGCAAATCTCGTAAACCCTCAAAGATTTTGGTGTAATGTCTTGAATAAAAGGCTCCATTTTTGGTCTGGGAGTTAGGTGAAAAGGTTATAACTACCCAGGTATCTTGCCACAAAGACACAAACAATTGAAAATTG
>JAFDHR010000145.1 GCA_019308645.1 Deltaproteobacteria bacterium | reverse complement strand
ATATCAATGAGTTAAAAAAAATCATCGCTGGCTCGAAGAGGATAACCGTCCTTACAGGGGCAGGTATCTCTGCAGAAAGTGGGGTACCAACATTCAGAGGTTCCGGGGGCATATGGCGAAATTATCAGGTAACAGATGTGGCTACACCACAGGCATTTGCCAAGGATCCGGAGCTGGTATGGGAATTCTATAATTGGAGAAGAGATCTCATTAGCAAGGTTACCTTTAACCCTGGTCATAAGGCCCTGGTTAAATTAGAAAGGCATGTGAATGATTTTACTCTTATCACCCAGAATGTTGATGGCCTCCATAAAGAAGCCGGAAGCAGAAGATTGCTTGAGATTCATGGTAATCTCTGGGAGGTCAAGTGCACAAAATGCGGCCAGTTAACTATGGATAGATCTCTGAATATGGGCAAATTACCTAAATGTACCAAGTGTGGTGGCCTTCTGAGGCCAAATGTTGTCTGGTTCGGCGAATCCCTTGATCCTGATATTATACACAAAGCTATCGAGGCATCAAAAAATTGTGAGCTTATGCTTATTGTTGGAACATCTGGCGTGGTTCAGCCGGCAGCCTCACTTGCCCTTCAGGCAAAAGGAGCAGGAGCTGTAGTGGCTGAGATTAATATAGAACAGACACCTCAATCAGGGCAGATGGATTTTGTTTTAACCGGCCCGTCCGGGAAAATTTTACCACTGCTTGTCGAGAACTTTAATTGAAACCATCAGGAATTATTACCTTAACTACCGACTTTGGCGAAAGTGACCCTTATGTAGCCATGATGAAGGGGGTTATCCTTTCCATCAATCCGGATGCAAAGATTATAGGCGTAACCCATCAAATCCCTGCCGGTTCAATTCAAGAGGGAGGTTTGATAATAAAGGAGTCTTATACATACTTCCCTTCAGGCACAGTCCATGTAGGTGTTGTTGACCCAGGAGTCGGGAGCAAAAGAAGGCCCATAGCCGTGCTCACGGACAACCATTTCTTTGTAGGTCCTGATAATGGCCTGTTCTCTCCCATAATAGAGGCGCAAGGGCACATAGATATTATCCATCTAAAGGAGAAAAGATATTGGAGACATACAATCAGGCGCACCTTTCACGGAAGAGATATCTTTGCACCTGTTGCTGCCCATTTATCACTTGGGGTTGATCCCTTTCTCATGGGTGAAAAAATTGACAATCCAATAACTCTGGCCTACCCTTTTCCTAGCAAGAATAACAGCGATCTTGTTGGAGAGATCATAAGGGTGGATCACTTTGGAAACCTCATCACTAATATTACCAGGGAGCACCTCAGCCCATTTCTTGCATCGAAGGGTTTAATTATTACTGTTGGCAGTCTAACTTTAAAGAAAATATGCACTACGTATAATGATGTTCCGGAGGGTCAGCCACTGGCTTTGATAGGTAGTTCTGACACATTAGAGATAGCAGTTAATATGGGGAGAGCAATAGACTACCTCGGCGATGAAGATATAGTGGGCGCAAAGGTAACTGTTAGGCGACATTCTGCGAATAGCGAATTGTAAATTGTAAGATAGAAGACATCATCTTTCAGAATAAATTCCAGCGAGAAATAATTTAACTCCGATAAGTCGGAATATTTCGATATTTACATTTTACAATAATGAAAGGGTGTTAGTTTGAACCATGAATAGCATACCACCCACCAGTAAGAAATATATCTTAGCCATAGACCTGGGAACGTCCGGTGCTAAATCAGCATTGGTTTCTACTCGTGGGGAGATTATCGATTATGAATTTGAGGAAACAAGACTTATACTTTTACCAAATGGTGGAGCTGAACAGAGACCGGATGAATGGTGGAATGCAATCATCAAATCATCAAAGAGGGTACTTGGCAAGAATCACGTCTCTGTGAATGACATTATTGCTATAAGTTGTACGACCCAATGGTCGGGAACGGTTGCTGTTGATCGGGATGGCCATCATTTAATGAACGCAGTTATCTGGATGGATTCTCGGGGAAGCCGATACATCAAGAAGATAACCGATGGGTTTCTTAAGATTGCAGGCTATGGAATCTCTAAGATGATACCATGGGTATATATGACCGGGGGTGCTCCGGAACACTCAGGCAAAGGTCCACTTGCCCATATATTATACATTAAGAACGAGCACCCTGAAATCTACGAGAAAACATATAAATTTCTCGAGCCAAAGGACTACATAAACCTAAGATTCACAGGAAAATTTTCCGCCTCATTTGATTCCATTTCCTTGCACTGGTTAACCGATAATCGGGATATTTCCAATGTCACCTATAATGACCGGCTTATCAAGATGTCCACCCTTGACAGGGAAAAATTTCCAGATCTCAAGCGAGCAATTGATATATTGGGGCCAATCAGAAAGGAAGTGGCCGAGGATCTTGGCCTAAACGGAGATATCATGGTTGTGATGGGAACGCCTGATGTCCAATCCGCAGCCATCGGATCCGGTGCGGTGAGAGATTTTGAGGGACACCTTTATATCGGGACATCTTCCTGGTTGACATGCCATGTACCCTTTAAAAAAACAGATATTTTTCACAACATGGCATCCCTTCCATCAGCAATCCCTGAAAGGTATTTTATTGCAAATGAGCAGGAAACAGCCGGGGCATGCCTTACATACCTGCGAGACAATATCTTATACCATAAAGATGAGCTTCTCACAGATGCACAATTACCTGATGTTTATAAAATATTCGATACAATCGTTGAGAATGTCCCTGCTGGAAGCAACAAGGTAATCTTTACGCCGTGGCTCTATGGAGAGCGGACCCCTGTTGAGGACCATTCCGTTCGCTCCGGCATCTTCAATCAATCTTTAAACACCACACGGGAACATCTCGTAAGGGCAATATATGAGGGTGTGGCATACAATTCGAGGTGGCTACTTACGTATGTAGAAAAATTTATCAAAAGGCGATTAGACACACTTAACATGATAGGCGGTGGCGCAAATTCGAATGTATGGTGCCAGATCCATGCTGATGTTCTAGGAAGAACCGTGAGACAGGTCAAAGAGCCTATTGAGTCAAATCTGAGGGGTGCTGCTTTGCTGGCATCTGTCGCCCTTGGTCACATCCAGTTCCACCAGATTCCAGAGCTTGTTCAAATAGCAAATACCTATACGCCTAACACAAAAAACCAGGAGCTTTATGACGAGCTGTTCAGAGAATTTCTGAATATCTATAAATATAACAGAAAAATCTATAGAAGACTCAATAGCACTTAGGGCCAACATCATGGTCTTGATATAAGAGGCAAAAATCCGGAGGAAAGAAATGGGCATCAAAAAATTAATTGAAAGCTCTATTGAAAAACTACCCCCTTGGATAATCTCAGGGTTATTTAAATGCATAAAACCTATTCCAATGGTGAAAAATAGAATACAAAGAGAATATAACGGCATCATGAAAGAATTGGAAAGTGCCGTGAAACCATATAGGAACAGCTACACCACCTTTTTCCAATTACCAGAGACGGGAATTAATCGTGCCGATATTTTACAAGAAATGGAAGAACTGCAATCAAAAGAGGCTTCTAAATGGAAACACGGGTTTGTCTCAGGTGCTGTTTATCATGGAGATGATGATCACATAGGATTTCTCAACAAGGTTTATGCAATAAACTCTCAGAGCAACCCACTCCACTCTGATGTATTTCCCAGCAGTGCCAAATACGAGTCTGAAGTGGTATCCATGACTGCACACATGTTGAAGGCTGGATATGAGAATCGTACCCCGGATCCAGACCAAGAGATATGTGGCGTTGTTACATCAGGAGGGACGGAAAGCATCCTGCTGGCCATGAAGACCTACCGGGACTGGGCAAGAGACCAAAAAGGAATCAACAAACCAGAGATGATCATCCCTTCCACGGCCCATGCCGCCTTTGATAAGGCATCTCAATATTTCAACATCAAATGTATTCGTATCCCTGTGGATGAGGATTACAAGGCAGATGTGGTAGCTACCAGAAAGGCCATCACCAGAAATACGATTGTGATCGTTGGATCGGCTCCTTCATTTCCCCATGGAATTATTGATCCTATCGAGGAGCTGTCTGAGTTGGCAATAAAGAGTGGAGTAGGGTTTCATACGGATGCGTGTCTGGGGGGATTCGTTCTTCCCTGGGCCAAAAAATTGGGGCATGACATTCCTCCATTCGATTTTAGGCTGCCCGGTGTCACTTCTATCTCAGCCGATACACATAAATACGGATACGCCCCAAAAGGGACTTCGGTCATTCTTTATCGCGGGTTTGAACTGCGACATTATCAATATTACAAAACCACAGAATGGCCTGGTGGCCTGTATTGCTCACCCACATTCGCAGGAAGCCGACCAGGAGCACTGAGCGCTGGATGCTGGGCAGCCATGGTAGCAATGGGAGCAAATGGATATCTGGAGGCAACAAAAGGGATATTGCAAACCGCTTCAGCTATACAAGCAGGGATCAAGCAAATGTCAGATCTTTATATCCTTGGTGATCCTCTGTGGGTCATAGCCTTTGGATCGAATGTGGTAGATATCTATAGAGTGATGGATTCCATGAGTGAAAAGGGTTGGAACTTGAATGCACTTCACAAGCCACCATGTGTTCATATCTGTGTGACCTTGCGACACACCCAGCCTGGGGTTTCAAAAAGATTTGTGGACGATTTGAAGTCAGCCGTCCAGCATGTCAAGAAAAACCCAGATGAAAAGGGCAGCATGGCGCCAGTCTATGGCATGGCTGCCAAGTTACCTGTGAGGGGTATAGTAGGAGACCTGCTTGAAAGGTACATGGATTTGTTATATAAAGTGTGAGAGTGAATTCAAAGCCTGAGGAATCATTAAAGGCGTACCGTAAAACTGGGCACAGTTGATTCAGAGATTTGGCACCCACCTGCCGCCCTTTTTTTTCGCTGAGGATAGTTTCCCTCACCTACTCAATGCGGTCCAATTGATTACAAAAACAATGCGATATGCTTCAGAAAAGGTCTATAAATTCTTTCCTTGAGGTATTGATATACTCTTTAGGTACTCTATTGATTTGGATATGGAAATAGGGAGTCTATTATAATGGATAAATTTTATCCGGAATCAAAGGTTGAAATACAGGGCTTTACGGCAAAACATTATGATACAATAATGAATATTGTGTCCTTTGGATTTTATGGTAAATTTATCGGTAATGCTATATCGAAACTTGAAATAAAAGATAAGGATTATATTTTGGATCTCGGATGCGGTACCGGTAGAAATGCCTGCCTGATGAGAAATTACTTAAGTGAAAAAGGACTCATTTTAGGCCTTGATGTTTCCGAAGGAATGGGCAAACAATTTAATGAAAAAATAAGGAATTTTAAAAATGTTGCATTCAAGAATCAACGTATAGACCTGCCTTTTTCACTTGAAGATAAATTTGATAAGGTCTTTATCAGTTTTGTCCTTCATGGCTTCCCTCATGAGGTAAGAGAAACAATTATTAATAACGCCTATGAAAATTTAAAAACCGGTGGGACCTTTTGGATATTGGACTTTAACGAATTTGCATTAATGGATATGCCATTTTATTACCGTATTCCCTTTGTTACCATTGAATGTCCTTATGCGTTTGACTTTATAGAGCGGGACTGGAAGAAGATATTGGAAAAATCAGGGTTTAACAATTTCATAGAAAAATTGTATCTCAAATCATATGTTCGGCTTCTGGCAGGAAGAAAGACATGATAAAATTTTAGATCTATGGTTTGAACTCCTTTATAACGCCTCGCAATGCCTTTTGGATATTCCCTTTTTTATACAAGAGTTTTACACCTCTGTCTTCCAAACGTTGAATTCCTTTCTTACCTATATGATCAGAAATTATTTCTCTGATAGGATATTTTCTCTCTTGTCAGTCAAAAAAGTCATGCAACCCCAATTCTTGATAACATCGTAAAAAGTCGGATTCGGTGAACCTGCCCGCCGTCTGGCAGGCGGGTCTGTCATTTCGACCCCAGGGAGAAATCTTGTGTTTTCAGCATGTTACATTGGTAAGATTTCTCGCTTCGCTCGAAATGACATGTTGTTGAGACTTTTTACGGGTCCATCAATTCCTGAGCTAATCGTGGCACGG
>JAFDHR010000565.1 GCA_019308645.1 Deltaproteobacteria bacterium | reverse complement strand
TATCAATTGTTGATAACAGTTCCCGAAGCAAACATAAAGGATTTCGAAATAGCATGTAACAATAAAGGATTATTACCTCTCTACCTGATAGGAAAAATCGTTGAGGGAAAAGGTATTAAAATGGTTAATGATGATGGCTCAATAGAGGGAATTGATATAAAGGGCTTCGACCATTTTTCTCATTGATTGTTAGAATCCAACAATGTCAGTCGATCGTTGTCAGTTGTCCGTTGCTGAATTAGAAAAGAGATATGATAGGATACAGTGGTATGGCCAGGACAGGATTTGAAAATCTTCGTGTCTATCAATTAGCTGAAGAAATAACCGATCGTGTATGGGAGGTAGTTCTCAAGTGGGACAATTTTTCTAGAAGTACAATTGGTAAACAACTCGTAAATTCAGCAGATAGTATCGGTGCAAATATCGCTGAAGGGACAGGACGTGGTAGTTTTGCTGACAATAGGAGATTTGCTAAAATTGCAAGGGGATCTCTTTTTGAAGTAAAGCACTGGCTTAGAAGGGCGTATAAAAGAAAACTATTATCTGAAACAGAGATACATTTATTACAGAAATTGATTGAAGAACTAACTCCTAAATTAAGTGCTTATATCAAATCAATTGGTAATAACCAAAAATCAGGTAAGTAAACCCACGGACGACTAACAACTATCAACGGACACTATATATAATCCTAACACATAAGGAGCACTGCCATGACAAGGCCGGATATAGACCCGGGTCTGCCATGACAAGGCCGGATATAGACCCGGGTTTGCCTCTCATCCAGAATGCCGATCTTAGGGGCAAGGTTGTGTTGGTTCGAGTAGACCACAACGTGGTCAAGAATGGCCAAATCCGTGACCCCTATCGCATTGATGCAACCTTGGGCACTCTGTATAATATTGTGGAGCGGGGAGGCCGCTTTATCATCATGACTCACGTGGGTCGGCCACGTGATAAAAAAACTGGTCATATCAGCGTTGAAGACAACACTTCAGTTCAACCGGTCGTTGAGTACTTAGAACGTAAATTATATACCAAGTTTGTGATACCCCGATTTCCTGTTGATCCAGAAGGTGGAATCAAAGAGATCGACACCTCCGTCAACTTACATATCAGAGACCTTCTCGCTCACAGGATTGGGGGTATCTATTTGCCCAATACCCGCTGGTTCCAGGGAGAAGAAGACACGGGAGAAAAAAGGAAACGCTTTGCCCTGCAACTAGCCGGCCTTGCCGATGTCTTCGTTAATGACGCTTTTGGCTCATGGCAGGCCCATGTTTCCACGTCTGACATCACCAAATATTTGCCAAGCTTTGCGGGTTTTCTTCTTCAAAGGGAGCTCATTAACCTCAAGCATGTCCTGGAACCTCAACGGCCCTTTGTCGCTGTGGTGGCTGGAGCTAAATATGATACAAAAATAGGCCCACTCAGACAGATCTATAAGAAGGTTGATCATCTGATATTAGGCGGAATTATTTACAATACCTTTCTATGCGCTAAATACAATATTCGTGCCCACGGTGTAAGCGATTCTGACATTAAGGCGGCAAAAGACCTGGTAAGGCAAGATAATAAGGCAAAGAAAATTGTTGAACTTCCCCTTGTGGTCGAGTCAGACATAATTGACGGACGAGTTGAAGGAAAGTATCGGACTATTAGCATCAAGGACTTCAAGAAGGGCAGCGAATATGGTTACTTCTTGGATGTGGCCCACGAATCGTTCGACACTTCTGGGGTAAGCGAAGTCATCAACTCTGCTAAACGAATCGTTCGACACTTCTGGGGTAAGCGAAGTCATCAACTCTGCTAAAACAATATTTGTGAATGCAGTTATGGGCCGTACTCCTCACTTTTTTGAGGGTTCAGAGAAATTAGATCGGACTATTGACCAAAACCGTCATGCCCAAAAGTTGTACGGTGGCGGTGATACCCTCCAGGAGTTCAAGAACCTCAGCCCCGGCTTGTACCTGGCAGCTATGGATAGTGCCAAGTATTATTTCTTTACAGGAGGCGGGACCGTCCTTAAAGCCATTGAGGATGGCACACCCTATGATCTTGAGCCGGTAAAGGCCTTGATAAAAAATGCAGGGACAGATCCAATATAATCAGGCCTGCCTGTGAAGGATTCAATTTCTTTGTTATTTGTTTTTTAATAGGGTATTTCGGCACTTATAAGAAGCATTGATGTCTTAATATATAAAACAAGAAAAAATGGATTGTATTGATGAATTTTGATATAATCGATGAAATTAACGAGATTGAAACGATTGCTAAAGGTTCAAAGATTAAGGAACTTAATCGTTTAAGAAAGTTTTACGGTTTTGGGAACTGGAAAAAATGAAAGGTATTGCTCATATCCGACTTTCATCTGGAAAGATCAAATTAGCCGAGCTCCATTGGTACGAGGCTCATGGTATTGGTAAAAAAGAAATAAAACGTAAAAGGTATTTGGAGTAAAATATGCAAGAATTAAAACAAAATTTTCCGGAATTTGTGGTTTGCATCAATAATTCAGATTATCCTGCATCGTTAGAGCTGCATAAAATTTATCGTGTACTTGTTGATAAAGACGCCACAGAGAAGAGTGACATCCGTATTATTGATGAGAGTGGAGAGGACTATTTATACCCTTCCTCCTATTTTGTGCCTATCCAAGTTCCTCAAACAGTTGAAAAATCATTACTTAGAGCATCCTAATTCAAGTATCCGTGCCGAACAATAGTTTGGATATGGATGCTCATTTCGCTGTGCTCGATTCACACCTCTCAAGCTAAG
>JAFDHR010000008.1 GCA_019308645.1 Deltaproteobacteria bacterium | reverse complement strand
AGTAAACAAAAGCCGGGATTATATTCAATATCACATTGGAGAGGATGCCGAGACCCTCATTGCTGATCAGCGGTATGGATTTATAGCTGGCCTTATAGCAGAAACGGTGCAAAGACCTGAATTGGAGAGATTATCGATTTCAGACAAAATCGACAAAGTTATCACCAACAGGATCTTGGGCCTGCCCATCTTTTTGCTCTTCATGTACGCGCTTCTCAAATTTACATTTTCGGGCTCAGAGTTCATGGTAGGATGGTTTGAAGGCTTTTTTGAATGGTTGGGCGGTGCAGCGACCTCGGTAATCCCAGAGGGTATATTCCAGTCTTTTATTGTAGATGGGATTATTGGCGGTGTAGGAGGTGTCCTTGGATTCTTCCCCTTGGTACTGTTTTTGTTCCTTGGTATCGCAATCCTTGAAGACAGCGGATATATGGCCCGAGGTGCCTTTGTTATGGACAAAATTATGCATGCCTTTGGGCTGCATGGAAAATCATTTCTACCGCTCCTGATCGGCATGGGATGCACGGTGCCGGCATATATGGCCTCGAGAACCCTTGAGAGCAAGAAAGACAGGCTCATCACTATGCTGGTCAACGGATTTATCATTTGCGGAGCAAAAATTCCTATCTATGCCCTTTTTATAGGTGCCTTTTTTTTAAAATCAGGTGCAACGATCTTCTTCCTGTTCTACCTTATTGGAATCGCCATTGCAGTCATTATGGCCAAGTTGTTCAGGATTTTTCTGCTTCCGGGGGAAGCCGCTCCCTTTGTTATGGAGTTGCCTCCCTATCGTGTCCCCACTATTAAAGGTATATTAATCCACATGTGGGAAAAGGGCTGGATTTATCTCAGGAAAGCGGGAACCATTATCGTGGCCGTAGCGGTCATTATCTGGCTTGGTTTTAGCTTTCCCCAAGAGCCTAAATATTCCAGAGACTATGAGGCCATGACATCCCAGATTGAGGAGTCCTATGCCCAGCAGATTGCACCCGTTGCTGCGGGTTTCGGGTCTGAGATTAATAATATCAAAGAAAACGGGGTATTTGCAAAATTTATGGAAGTGGATTTCAAGTTTTCAGCTGCTCTACAGGAATTAGAGGAGGGCAGTGAGGAATATACAGGCCTGGAGAAAAAGAGAGAGATCTCCTTTGGAGAGTTGCGGGAAAGGTATCCTGAAAAAGCCCGGCTGTATACTCAATATAGCGCTTTAAACTCTGCAAAGGACGAGCAGCTGGCTGCAATAGAAAATGCCATGGCAGCCGAGCAGATGGAAAAAAGTTACGCAGGCAGAGTGGGGCATGCCATAGCTCCATTCTTTAAGCCCCTGGGATTTGACTGGAGAAGCAGCATTGCACTGCTTGCCGGATTTGCAGCCAAGGAAGTAGTAGTAGCGACCTATGGAACTCTCTATAGCATGGGCGAAACAGATCCAGAAGAGACAGCGCCCTTAAGAGAGGCAATTCAGGATGATCCCTTATGGACACCGCTTAAGGCTATCTCGTTCATGATCTTTTGCCTGCTCTATATTCCCTGTTTTGTGGCAACGGTTGTGTTTTATAAAGAAGCTGGATCTTGGAAATGGACAGGGTTCATGGTTCTTTATACAACCGTTCTGGCCTGGGTAGCCTCTTTTATAGTGTATCAAGGAGGGATGCTACTGGGGCTTGGTTAAGGTTATATTGTGAACTTAAGAGGCAATATTAATGCATAATATTCAAAAAAGAACCTTGGTGATAAACAAGAATAAGTAAAGAATCCACGCCCAGAAGACGTGGTTTTCCAAGATGTAATAAATAGGGATTTGGTATGTCTTACGGTCTCTGACCTTTTAAAGGTGTTGAGAAAGTGAAGGCAGAACTTGAAAAGGAATTGGGTAATCAAGTTGTGCTTTTTTTGTTTTGATTCTCAATTTGAGGGTAAAAGATAAAATGCTCACTTATAATAATTGCCTGATTATTCCTTCCTAAGAGTGCTGATGAAAAAGTGGCATCTTGTCTACACCCTAAAAGAAAACCAAGAATTTACATCTTTAGATTAGAAAATTGTATTATTTGGGTCTAACCGAATGAAATTTTTCTTCTGGAAGTTCCAGGCAGGTTAAATAATTTCCAAAAACTGCTCCAGTATCTATACCTATCTTGTTTTTCATGATCAAAGGGCTGTTAAATGGGGTATGTCCAAATATAACTACCTTACCAAAATCATAACCCGAATAGATAAATTCCTCTCTAATCCAAACCATATCATTTAAGCTTTGATCCTCAATCCCTATATTGGGGCGAAAACCAGCATGGACAATATAGTAATGCTCGAGCTCTATCATGGTTAAAAGTGAAGAAAAAAAATCAAGATGAGAAGGTGGAATAAGAGGGTCATCCTGACTTTGTCTTACTTCCTCATAACTTCTAAGTGTAGAAAGGCCTCCATTTAACATGGAGCTCTGGGGATCAACGCCTGATAAATAATCAAGAAACATCTGCTCATGGTTTCCAATAAGACATTGAATTAAGGAAGTATTCTCTTTTAATTTTAAAATATAATCGATAACACCCTTAGAATTTTCCCCCCTGTCGATATAGTCTCCGATAAAAATGAGTCGATCATTCGCAGGGTTCCACTCTATTTTATCAATAAGTCTTTTGAGCATCTCCAAACAGCCATGAATATCCCCAATAACAAATATCTTTTTTTCACCCATACAAAACCTTGTAGAAGATAAAGGAATTTTACAAATTTTTGAGCTATTATATATAAAAGGCTTTTAATAAATAATCAAGTAAGATATTTTGTTGAAACTGGAGGAATGAAATAGCTTCAACGGGTAAGCAGAAAGGAGTATTAAGTTTGGGGTTTCGAGTTTGAAATTTCAGATCCATACATTAAAGAGGTAACGTTGTATGAAAAAAATAGTTTTAGTTTTGGCAACCCGTAACAAAGGTAAAAAGAGGGAATTTGAACTACTGTTTAAGGATCTTCCTGTAGAGATTAAAGGTGTTTCTAACTTTCAAAAAATTCCTGAATTTGAGGAAGAAGGAAACACATTTGAAGAAATTGCAATAAATAAGGCAAAATTTGTATCAAAAGCACTTGACCTTCCTGCCATTGCCGATGATTCGGGGCTTACAGTAGAGGCATTAAATGGGGCGCCAGGCATCTTTTCAGCACGCTATGCCGGAAAATCAGCTACTAATGATCAAAACAACCGGAAACTTCTTGAGGAAATGGAAGAGAAAGAGAATAGAAATGCTATCTTTGTATGTTCTATTGCTATATCCAAACCAACTGGTCAGGTTTTAACTTATACTGGAAGATGTTCTGGGATAATCTTACATAAGCCTGCAGGGACAAATGGTTTTGGTTATGATCCCTTTTTTTATTATTCTGCCCTTGGGAAAACATTTGCCCAATTATCAGTTGAAGAGAAAAACAAGATAAGCCATAGAGGTCAAGCCATGAGAAAATTAAAGGATGACTTAAAGAAGGTTTTGATTTGGTTAGAAGGCAGATAAGTTTACAATCCTTATATATCCCCATATTAACTCTTGACCTCTAAAAATATTTTGAAATAAAATAATATGTTTAATTCAGTAAAGGATATCTATGAATGATAACCATGAATGTTGCAGCTGAAAATGAAGAAAAGGATATGTTAAATGGTATCGTCTCAATCCTTACAGCTTTTGAAAAAGGAAGAGGTAACCTTATACCTATTTTACAAAAGATTCAGGAAGAATACCAGTACCTCTCTCCCTTGGCCTTACAAATGGTGGCCAAGCACCTTAAAATGTCCAGCTGTGACGTTTATGGAGTGGCAACATTTTACAATCAGTTCAGATTTTATCCCCCAGGTAAACACCAAATTAAGGTGTGCCTGGGAACAGCCTGCCACGTTAGGGGTGGTGATATAATTTTAGAAAATTTTGAACGCAAGCTTGAAATCAAGGCTGGTGAAACCACGCCGGACAGAGAATTTAGTATAGACAGGGTAGCCTGCGTAGGTTGCTGTGCCTTGGCACCCGTTGCCATAATTGATGAAACGGTTTATGGGCATATGGCCCCAAGCAAGGTAGAGGGACTTATCATGGGTTTTGAGATAGAAAAAGAACGAGAAAAAAGAGAAAAGCAGAAAAGTGAATCAAAATAGTAAAGAAAAACTAAATGAGGTATTTGCCCCCATAAAGATGGAGTCAGAAAGACGCTTCACAGAGATGAAGGGAGAAGACAATCAAAACATCCTTATTGGTATGGCAACATGTGGCTTGGCATCAGGGGCATTAGAGGTAAAGGCAGCATTTGAAGAAGTCATCGCAGAGAGAAAAATCAATGCCCATATTATTCCTGTAGGCTGTTTAGGGCACTGCTATGCCGAGCCTCTTGTTATCATCGAAAAACCTGGGTTTCCACCTATCCTCTACCACGATGTCACACCTGGAAAGGCGCGACTGCTTGTAAAGGCATTTGTAGAAGAAGATGACCCAGTTTTTGAGCATATATTAGGGGCAATGGAAGAAAATGACCTTATACCTTCGGTAATGGAATTCACGCGATTCAATCAGGAAAAAAGAATAGTTATGGCCAACAGTGGGTTAATTAATCCGGAGGATATCTATCAATACATAGCAAAGGGTGGATATTCTGCCCTTGTCAAGGCACTTTCAGTAGAACCACAGGAAATCATTAATCAGGTTAAAGAATCAGGCCTCAGAGGCAGAGGAGGGGCAGGTTTTTCAACCGGCAAAAAGTGGCAATTTGTCCGGGATTCCCGTGAAGAAGGCAAAACCGTTATATGTAATGCAGACGAAGGAGACCCTGGTGCCTATATGGATAGGACCATCCTTGAAAGTAGTCCCCATCAGATTATTGAAGGTATTGCAATCAGTGCGTATGCAGTGGGGTCCAAAAAGGCAATTATTTATATCAGGGCAGAATACCCTCTCGCAGTGAAAATGACTAAAAAGGCGATTGAGCAGGCAAACGGTATCGGCCTGTTAGGAAAGGGAATATTGGGCACAGACTTTAATTTGGACATATCTATATTCCAGGGTTCAGGGGCCTTTGTCTGTGGAGAGGAGACAGCTCTTATACAGTCGATCCAGGGCGAAAGAGGTATGCCTCAGACAAGGCCACCCTACCCTGCCCAAAGTGGTTTGTGGGGAAAGCCAACAATAATAAATAATGTTAAAACTTTTGGATCCATACCAGCTATAGTACAAAACGGGGCTCAGTGGTTCAAAGGGATTGGTACAGATAAAAGTCCTGGGACTGCGATATTCTCTGTAGTAGGAAACATTGTGCATGCTGGCTTAGTGGAAATCCCAATGGGTGTAACTCTAAAGGAACTTATTTTTGATATCTGTGGTGGTATACCAGATCAAAAAAAATTTAAGGCAGTGCAAATTGGCGGGCCTTCTGGGGGATGTTTACCAGAGGATTTTCTTGATACACCCATTGACTTTGATTCCCTCACGCAGGCAGGAGCAATGATGGGCAGTGGCGGTATGGTGGTTATGGATGAGGATAGCTGCATGGTAGATGTAGCCAGATATTTTCTTGATTTCACCCAAAAGGAGTCATGCGGAAAATGTACATTCTGTAGAATAGGGACCAAACACCTTCTTGACATCTTAGATAGACTCACAAAAGGAGAAGGTCGGGAGGGTGATATCGAATTGTTAGAGACCCTGAGCATAGACATAAAGGAAGGCTCTCTTTGTGGATTAGGCAAAACAGCCCCAAATCCAGTTTTAACAACCATTAAGTATTTCAGAGATGAGTACGAAGCACATATCAAGGAAAAACGCTGCCCTGCCATGATGTGCAGGGAGTTAACAGCATATTATATTGATTTAGATAAATGTGCCAGGGGCTGTGATGCCTGTGTGGGGAGCTGCCCTACTGAGGCAATATTTACAACAAGCAATAGAAAGAAGGGAGTTGACCAAACATTATGTGTTAAATGTGGAGAATGCATGGTATCCTGTCCCCCAGAATATGATGCTGTAAGAAAGGTTTCTCCTCCGGAACTTGCACCTATAATTGAACGCCCAAAGGAAGAGGAGAAAGACAACTAACTACCAACAGCGTAAGAAAAATTTACATCCATGGTAAAACTTTTAGTTGATAATAAAGAGATTGAAACCGAAGAGGGTAATAATGTTCTTCAGGCATGCTTAGATAACGATATTTATATCCCCAATCTATGCTACCTAAAGGAGATGGATAATCCACCAGGCTCATGTAGGCTATGCTTTGTTGAAATTGAGGGATATAACCAGCCTATAACCTCATGTACAGTAAAGGTCAAAGAAGGGATGGAGGTCAGTACTAATACAGAACATGTAAGAAAATTGCAGAGAACTGCCTTTGAACTTCTTCTATCTATTCATAGTGTAGATTGCAAGAATTGTCCTGCCAATAAAAAATGTGAACTGCAAAGGATTGCTAAGTTTTTACACTTTGGGCTAAAACTAAAGAGGCTTGAGCAGCTTGATAGAGAGGAAAAGGTAGAGCAGAAACACCCTTTCTTAGAATATGTTCCCGATAGATGTGTTTTGTGTGGTAAATGTGTCTTTGTTTGCAAGAAAAAAAATGGTCAGCCTATGTTAAGCTTTGCAAAAAAGGGATTTGATACTGTGATAAGCTTCTTTGGTGAGGAGGATAAAGCCAGGGCCACCTGCGAGGAATGTTATGCTTGTGTAGAAATATGCCCTGTTGCCGCCCTTATAATAAAAAATAATCATAGCCAATAATATAATTCAGAGAGAGTCTTAAGATGATAAAGGAAAATGTCAATCGCTTGCTTAGTGAGCTACCAGAAGGTGTCACCCTGCTTGCAGCTGCTAAAACAAGAAACGCTGAGGAAATATCTGAGGCAATCAAGGCAGGCATAAAGATCATAGGAGAAAATTACCTCAACGATGCGTTAGGTGTAATTAATGAAGTAACACAAAAGGCCGAATGGCACTTCATTGGGCATTTACAGAGGAATAAGGTTAAAAAGGTGATCGATATCTTTGATATGATCGAATCTGTTGACTCCCTTAGATTGGCTAAGGAGATAGAGAAATGGTCCGAGAAACGAAATAAAGTAATGCCCATATTGATTGAGGTTAATAGTGGTGAAGAAAATCAAAAAGCCGGGGTAGCCCCAAAGGATGTAACACTATTAATAAATGACATCTCCTCACTTAATTATATAAAGATAATGGGATTGATGACCATGGGACCGAGATTCGGGGACCCCGAAAAATCACGTCCTTACTTTATAAAAACAAGGGCGATATTCGAACAAATCAAGGATCTTCACCCACCAAATGTAGAAATGAAATACCTTTCAATGGGTATGACAAATTCTTATGAGGTTGCAATAGAAGAGGGAGCAAATTTGGTAAGAATAGGGACTAAGATATTTGGAGAGAGAGAAGGGAGCAATAATTGAGCTATGCAGCTAAAGAAATGAAGCGATTTATGGGCAAAGCTGTCTCTCGTTTTCAAATGATAGGAGATGGAGACAGGATATTGGTTGCTGTTTCAGGAGGTCAGGATAGTGTAGCCCTTTTATGGTTATTAAGAGATCGTTTAACAAGAATTCCTATTACGTATGATATAAAAGCGGTTCATGTAGAATTAGGCTTTGGGCAGGATACAGGGAAAAAGATGGAGGATTTTTTCAATGTAAATGGTTTTGATTATTGTATTATTAAAAGCAGCTTTGGACCACGTGCTCATGCAAAAGAAAACAAGGAAAATCCATGTTTTCTCTGCTCACGCCTGAGAAGAAAAGCCATATTTGAAAAGGCGGCAGAACTTAAATGCAATAAAGTAGCATTTGGACATCAAAAAGATGATCTCATAGAGACATTTTTTTTAAACCTCTTTTTCGCAGGATCAATAGACACAATCCAGCCTGTACAAGAGCTATTTAAAGGAAAACTCACCATTATACGGCCCTTTTATCTGTTAAATAAGAATAGTATTAAACGATATGCTGATGAGATGGGATTCCCTGTGATAGATAATGGCTGCCCTACAGCAAGATCATCAAAAAGGATGCAGATCAGGTCCATGCTTCTAAATCTCTATAAAACAAATAAAAAAATAAAAGGAAATATATTTCATGCATTAATGAAGAATTTACTGTTGACCGCTGACAGTTATCCTTCTATGTTGCTTGATATCCATCGGAAAACAGTGAATGGATAACACGTAATTTTGTATAAGTTCAGCCACTAAGTCTCAAAGGCACGAAGAAATGATTATGTCTCTTATTAAAAATGATATTTAAAGAATTATATAATAATCTTGGTGACTTGGTGTCTTTGTGGCTAAACTATTATGTAATTTTTAATTTTAGACGATTAAAATGAAATTAGGTTTTATTGGACTGCCGCAATCAGGGAAATTTACGATCTTTAAAGCCCTGACTGCTGCGAGAGGAACAATAAGTCAAGAAAAGATCAAGAAAGGCGATCAGCTTATTGCAACCGTTAATGTACCCGATGAAAGAGTAGATTATCTTAGCAAGACCTATAAGCCAAAAAAAACCATCTATTCTCACGTAGAATATCTGCTGCCTGGAAAAACAATAGATATCGGTCATTCCGTAAGAGAAAAAGAGGATGTCACCCTTAATGCAGTGAGAGTCGGCGACGGATTGATTCACGTTATAAAAAATTTTCAGATTTTTGGAGGGCCTCCTCCCACACCTGAAGAAGATTTCTTCAAACTGGAATCAGAAATGATAATAAGTGATCTTTTCGTGGCTGAAAAGAGGGTGGAAAAGATAAAATTAGATGAAAAAAAAGGAAAAAGAATAAATGCCGAGGAAGCTTCTCTATTAAAGAAATGCATTGATTCGCTATCTGAAGATAAACCATTGAGGGATAATTCCGAAATAGCTAATTCCCCACTCTTAAGAGGTTTTACCTTTTTATCTGCAAAACCCATGCTGGTAATTTCAAACAACTCAGACGAAGATGAAGATCTACCTAAAATGCCTCGTATCCCTAAAAATGTTGAGCTCATGGTAGTTCGGGGTAAATTAGAGATGGAGATAGGAGAGATGGAGCAAGAGGAGGCGCAGGAATTTTTATCAGCCTTTAATATTGAAGTTTCTCTCCTCGATAGGGTTATCAAGCGCTCATTTGCTGCGTCTGACCTCATTTCCTTTTTTACAATTGTGGAAAATGAGGTAAGATCATGGTCAATCACCAAAGGTACGTCAGCAATAGATGCTGCTGACCTCATCCATTCAGATATGAAAAAGGGATTTATAAAGGCTGAGGTTCTTCCTTACGATACATTGGCTAAATATGGCAATTTTTCCGAGGCAAAAAAGGATGGCCATGTCAAACTAGAGGGCAAAGAATATATGGTCCAAGACGGAGACATAATCAAATTTCGATTTAACGTATAAGACAATGGCAAAAAAAAAGATACAAGTTGGGCTCATTGGGGCAACAGGGTATGGTGGGGTAGGTTTGATCGAACTCCTAATAAATCATCCCTCTGTTACCATATCTGCTCTTATGGCAAAACAAGAAACCGGTAAGCCCATCAGTACATTTTATCCTCATTTAAAAGGATTTTGTGATCTCCCAGTTTTTGATCCAGCCGACCCTAAATCTCCACATGACTTTGATATCGTCTTCTATGCTACCCCTGACGGAGTTGGTCAAAAAGAGGCAGCAAAGTGGTTAAATCAAGGTGTTAAAGTAATTGATTATAGTGGGGACTTTCGTTTTAATGATATAGAGAGCTATGCCTCTTATGCTTCCAGAATCGGAAAGCCAAAGGAGCATGCTAATCCAGATATTCTCCACTCCACTACCTATGGCCTTCCCGAGTTACATAGAGAAACAATAGCCAATTCTAAGTTAATTGGTAATCCAGGATGTTTTGCAGTTAGCTGTATCCTTGGGCTCGTGCCTGCACTAAAATTCGGTCTTATAGAGTGCGAGGATATAATATTTGATGCAAAAACCGGTGTTTCCGGGGCTGGGAAAACCCCCTCCCCTTTATTTCATTTCCCTGCTCGATATGAGGCTATGAATGCCTACAAGGTAACTGGCCATCAACATGTATATGAAATCGAGAGAGAATTATCCCTCATAGCCGATAAAGAACTCAAGGTTACATTCACGCCGCACGTTATTCCAGTGAGTAGAGGGATTATCACAACTATTTATGCTACTATTACCGCTAATGCAAATATGGAAAACTTGAGAGAGGCTTATGAGACAATGTATGGCAAGGAGCCATTTATCAGGATATTTAGCCATGGAGAGGTTTTAAGTAGCACTGATGTCAGGGGAAGTAACTTCTGCAATATCTCCCTTACTATCGATTCAAGAACAGGAAAATTGATCGTAATCAGCGTGATTGATAATCTCGTTAAGGGTCAGGCAGGTAATGCCTTGCAGAATATGAATATCATGATGCACATAGAGGAAACTACTGGTCTGATGCATCCCGGAAATTTCCCTTAATAATGCTACATACAAACCTTTCTTACCTGTATAAGATCGGTTTGACCAAGGAATACCTTTCTGATCCCATCTTGCATCAAGGTTCTCATTCCGTCAGCTATGGCTTGTTCCCTGATGTCCTCCATGTTAGCCTTATTTTGAATCAGGGACTTCATTTTATTTGTTCCAACCAATACTTCAACAAGCGCTGTTCTCCCCCTATAACCCGTGTTTTGACATTTTTGGCAGCCTTTGGGCCTATAAAGTTTTAGATCATTGCTGTATGAGATTTTCAAGGCATCAAAATCACCACCATATGCCCTGACTAATAATTCAAACTCGTCTTTAGAGGGATGGTAAGCTGCTTTGCAATCTTTGCACAAGGTTCTTACCAGTCTCTGTGCAAGAATACCCAAAAGGGCATCGGAAAAATTAAAGGGATCCATTCCCATATCAAGCAATCGAGTAATTGTTTCAGGAGCGCTGTTAGTATGAAGGGTTGAAAAAACCAGGTGACCGGTAAGAGATGCCTCAATTCCTGTGGAAACAGTCTCTTCATCTCTCATTTCCCCAACCATTATTACATCTGGATCCGCCCGCAAGAAGGACCTCATAGCAGACGCAAAATTTAGTCCTATCTTGGGCAGCATCTGAACCTGGCGAAGGCCTTCCTGTGTGATTTCCACTGGATCCTCTGCAGTCCAGATCTTTGTCTCAATTTTGTTAATAAAATGCAAAGCTGAATGGAGTGTGGTAGTTTTACCACTACCAGTGGGGCCTACCACAAGCACAATGCCATAAGGCTTCTCTATCATGGCAAGAAATTCGTCATAATCTCTCTCGTCCATACCCATCTTATCCAATGGCAGAGGTTCACCTGCAGCCAGTATCCTCATGACAACATCTTCATTTCCTCCTGTAGTCGGGATGGTGGCTACCCTTAATTCGATATCAAGCGGGGCATATTTTTTGAATGGTATCTTGCCATCCTGAGGAAGACGGTGCTCCGCAATATCAAGAGCACTCATGATCTTTATCCGTGAACTCATAGCAGCCTTATATGTATACGGTATAGTCTGGTATAACTGGCACAATCCATCAATCCTGAACCTGATTACGGCATCTGCTTTGCCTATCCTGGGTTCTATATGGATATCAGAGGCTCCCCTATTATAGGCATCGACAATCATCTTATTTACTAATTGTACTATGGCTCCGTCTTCTTCAGTAACCCCTTCAAGTTCTTCATCTAATGCCTCTTCACCGCTATCTAATTGCCCGAGGATCTCTTCGATACTTCCGCCTGATTCACCCATAATACTCGATCGCTTGACATCAAAGAAATGGTCAATCATCTTAATAATATCTTCCCTTAACGAGACACAAAATTCAAAGTCTTTACCGAAAATAAGCCCTTTCACTGCATCTTGGGCGGGTAAATAATTCGGATTTTCCATTGCTATCACTATCCTCGAGTCAGATTGTGCCACTGGAACAAAGAGGTTATTTTTTAGGTACGTTGGCCTAAGGCCTTTAAGCAACTGTCCAGGAATAACCATTCTTTCATCATATGGTATAAACCGTGTGTTAAAAAACATACCTAAAGACTTTCCTATATCTTGTTTCGTAACATGATAATCATTCATAAGAACAGTCTCTACACTACTTTTTGTCTTCCGTGCCAGAGCCATTGCTTGTTCCAGGTCTTTGTGGTTAATAATATTATTGGTAATAAGATAATCAAATTTTGTCTTTTTGGTCTGTTGCTTTAGCCGCTGGTGGTTGTAAAAGGCAATCCCTAAAACCTTAGCTATCTCAGCAGCAGACTTCTGGTCTTCCGGTGTAAAATGTTTGCCACCTACCTTATTGATAAGTTGAACCACACCCAATAGATATTTACTAAACTTAATAGGTGCGACTAACAGCTGTGCCGTTTTATAACCCGTTTTTTCATCCCAGCTCCTATCAAATCTCAATTCAGGATTTATCTTCTTCAATTCGTTATTATCATAGGCATTTACGATATTGAGTGTTTTTCCTGATGTACCACAATAACCAGAAATGCTTTTATTATTAAGAGGAACTCGGATATCATTTAGTTCTTCACCTGTTTTAAATCGCGATACAATCTCCTTATTGGGACCATCCACTACATATATAGTTATGCGGTCGGCATCAAAGACAGATAGAATACTTTCCCGCAAATTAATCAATATGTCGTCAATATCCTTAGAGGCATTTATCTCATTTGTAATAAAATTTAGTTTTTTACTGAATTGAAGCTCCCTCTGTAAAGCTTCTACATTGTTTGCTTTTTCTTTTGTATCTTGTGTTTTAGGAAGCGCCATCTCTCTCACCTTTTGCAGTAAATAATTTTAATATTTATAAATACCATATCTTTTAAATTTTTTCCAGATTATTTAATTTCATTTTTCATTTGAAAAAATACCCTTGATCACTTAAAAATATAGTAACTACACAGGTTCAAAGTTCCACGGTGAACCCGACAACCTGAGTTACAATTATTTTAACTTTAACTCACTATAACATTATTATTTTATTATGCTGATTGATTCTCATGCGCATTTGGATATGAAGCAGTTTGACTCTAATAGGGATCAGGTTATTGATAGGGCCTTATCTGCTGATGTAGGGCGTATAATTACCGTAGGTATTGATATTAAAAGTTCTCTGAATGCAGTGAAATTAACCACACACTATCCCCCTGTTTCTGCCGCAGTTGGAATTCATCCCCACAATGCTGATAATGCTAATAAAAATGATCTTGAGCAAATACCGTTGATAGCGCAACAAGATAAAATTGTTGCCATCGGTGAAATAGGGCTTGATTTTTTCCGCAACCGCTCAGCCAGACAAAAACAAATAGAGGTGTTTACACAACAGCTTGCCATTGCTATCTCTCTTGATCTCCCTGTTGTAATTCATGATAGGGAAGCCCACACAGAGACTGTAAATATACTCTCCTCTTTCAAAAGAAACGAGCTACACGGCATGATACACTGTTTTTCAGGGGACTACAAACTGGCAAAAACCTTTATCAACATGGGGTATTACATTTCTATTCCTGGTACTGTAACATTTAACAATGCAAGCCAGACCCAGGATGTTGTGAGAAGAATTCCTTTGAATAGATTGCTTCTTGAAACAGATGCTCCCTTTCTTGCCCCTACACCATACAGAGGCAAAAGAAATGAACCATCCTACATTATTCATACTGCGCAAAAAATAGCAAAGCTAAGGGGCATCTCTTTTGAGGAAGTATCATATCAAACAAGTAAAAATGTCTGTCAATTGTTTAATCTTTCTTTTCCTGAATGATGAGCCACCGACCTATTAATGAAAATAATCTGCTTGTGCTGGCTTCAATCTCACCGAGACGAAAAGCTATCCTGAAACAGATTGGAATTCCCTTTGAGCCAGCTGGAAGCATGATTGAAGAAACCCTTTACGGAGAAACACAACCGGCAGATATTGCCTGCCATATTGCCATACAAAAGGTTGAATCAATACAGACCTACTATAACAATCGTTGGATACTTGGCGCCGATACGATAGTGGTAATAAATAAGACCATTTTTGGTAAGCCAAAGAATCCTGGGGAGTGTCGGGAGATGCTCCATCTTTTAAAAGGAAAGACTCATGATGTAATTACCGGGTTCTGTATTCATGATCCAGGAAGAAAATTAGTGCACCTTGAAGCAGTTATGACAAAGGTAAAAATAAAAGAATTGAGTGATATCGAAATCGCGGCCTATATTAACACAGGCGAACCTTTTGGAAAGGCAGGTGCATATGCTATTCAAGGGATTGGCTCTTTTATGATCGAAAAAATCAATGGATCATACACCAATGTAGTCGGACTACCAGTATATGAGGTTATCAATGCGCTGATTACATGTGGAGCACTTAATAACTTCCCTCCAACAGAATAGATATTTACGGGCTTATTCACAGAGTCCTCTGCCGGTTTTTTAATAGTCTATTCTTCGCAACCTTCCCTTTGTTTTCTCTTTACAGGGTGATAGTTTCTTTTTGTTAAATAATCACCCAATGCTATTGAAGTCAAAATCACTAACGGTATAGACACCATTAGCCTGATTATTGTGAATTTTATCCCCATAAAAGATGTCTCAAATATTGCCATTGGGACTCTACATATCCCCGAAGCCCCAATATAGGTGAGGATAATGCTAAGTTTTGCGCCTTTCCCATAGAGTGAATAAGCAACCGGAAAGGACACATACAAACCGCCGACCGTGGTGCCACCAAGGAGCAACGCCCATATATAGCCTCTGATACCAGATTCTTCACCAAAATGCCTTTCAACTGTTTCTCTTTTTACCCATACCTCAAAAAGGCCTATTAAAATGAAAGCGCAGGGTAATAGCTTAAGCATATCTATAGAAAAGGAGACAAAATTACTGCCAATTTCTTTCCCAGGGGCAAACCCAAACGCAAGAGAAACAAGTAAGAAAAGAAGATACCCTGATATGCCAGCAATTTTAATACTATTATCCCGCTTCATCAAAAAATCTCTCTAAAGAAAACACCAGTCATCACAGCCACAACAAAAGCGATAAAGAGGCTCATTATATTTCTTAATATAGTTAATCGTACCCCGAAATACTCCTTTTCTATTGGATACGTAAGAACCCCTACCATCATTAAAGTTGTTGAAAAAGCAGATAAAACCATATACAGCACTCCTTTTTTTAATAAAATGCCACATAATGGAAAGGCAATAAACCCGGGCATCAATGTTATGGAGCCAAAAAAGGAGGCAAAGAGAACCCCGATGAATATATTGTTTTTTCCAAGATAATTTGAGATAAGTTTATCAGGGATGAGAAAAAGGACAATTGAGACAAGAATAAGCATACCCAAAAAGGCAGGCAAAATATTTACAAATCGCCTAAAGGCTATCTTAACAGCTTCGAGGGTTTTCTCACGGTTTATAATGAAAGAAAGTAATAATGCGAATCCTGTAGCTATATATAAATAATACATCCTGCCTCTAACAGTTTCTTTCTAAATTACCCATTTTATTATATTAGAATCTGAATCTAATCCTGCTGCTCCCCCAGTCTGCAACCAATACATGTGCTCAGTGCTTTTGAATATAATACCTATTTTCTTCCCCTTATATATAATGCCTTTGTTTTATCTCCCATAATTTGAACTTCCTCTACTTTAAAATCCATATTTTCTACAAGGGAGGCGAGTTCATCAGGAGATAAGTTGTTTCGCGCATAGCGTGGTGGCATGCCCCACTTCCTAAGATATCTTATACCCAATTTCATTTTTTCAAACAATTTCATACTGTAACCTGTAAAATCTACAATAATTAATAATCCTCCATTTCTTAAAATTTGATGACTTTCTTGGAGAGCCTTTATAGGATTTATTAATATATGTATCAAATTAGCCATAAATACGGTATCAAATCTTCCCGATGGAAAATACGTATCTTCACAGTTAGCCTTTTGGATGTTTATATTCCGGGACTCTTTTAATTGTATTCTTGCAATTTCTAACATCTCATCTGAAAGGTCTGTGGCAATAACATTTCTTGCTTTTTTAGCTATTTCTTTAGTGAAATACCCTGTTCCACATCCAAATTCTATAACATCTCCCAGATCATGTTCTTCAGATAATCTATTTATAATTAATTGTGAAATTGTCTTTCCAACAACATAGTCTTGATCGTCACTATACGTGAAGGCAAATTTGCTCCAATATTGCTCTTTATGCTCTGTCATGTTCCCCTTTTCTTTGTTAACTGGAATCACCTGATTTATCGAAACCAATGGGACAGGCTGCAATACACTCGAAACAGCTATAGAAAGAGCCAGAAACAGTAGATTGCCAGATGTCCCAGAAATCAGGGCTATAGATTATGCCCTTAATCGCATTTTCATCAGCCCCTATCATCTTTCTTGCAATGGCAATGATCCCTGGCAAGCCGTTTCGTAGGATATGAGAAGTACAAGCCCTATAATCGAGAGTTCCATCTTCTTGGATGGCTTTTGCAGGGCAGGCATCTCGACACAAACCACAGAGGTCACAAGGATTTTCAGACAAGGGCTGGTCAGCGCTCAGTACTGCATCGGTAACAATAGTACCCAGACGCACAAAGGGGCCAAATTCTGGTGTTACCAATAAAAGGTTTAATCCAATACCGCCCAAACCTGCAATGGCTGCAACTGTTTTGTGATTGATTTCACCCCTCATACCCTTCACCTCACTTCCCATATCTACGGGGAGATAAGGGGGCACGCTGACCGCCCTGGCACCCTGGCTGGCAAGTATCCGGATCGTCTCCATGCATATATGATTGATGCGCTCATAAACGCATATAGTGTCATAGCGGGCCAAACGGATATTGCCCGAACATACGGCAGTCTTATTTAGGGTAACACCAATACTGATAAGGGAGCGAGCTCCAGGCAAAAGTTGTTCTGGCTTTTCGCCGTGCTCTCTCAACAGAGGCGAATCAACCCCAGCTATACCCACCAAGTCCGCACCAATAGCCTAAACCTGCTCTTTTAGCTCAATTGCAGATAACATAATTCCTCCTTTCTTCATTTTGTTCTATTGTGATATTTATCAAAGGCACGTATTTCAGTAAACGTTTTCGGCACAAACGAAATAAATGAATTTATAATTCCCATTGACCCAGTATGGGAATTCTATTATAATTATAGAGTACAGCAAGGAGGTGGTCAACATGCAAAATAATATTAAAATTAATGACGATTTCCAGGAGATTGGCACAAGAACAATGGATGAACGAAACCGGCTCACTCTTGGTGAAATCTTCAAGGACTTTAAAAGGATTCGATTATACAAAAACGACCGGGGTGAAGTCCTTTTACGACCAATTGTTGAAATTCCAGCTTCAGAACTTTGGCTTTTTCAAAATAGTGAAGCCTTTGAAAGTGTTCAAAAGGGTTTGAAGGATGCATCTGAAGGTAAAATAACAAAAATTAACCTCGATGAACTTTAGGATTGCAAATTGTTTGAAATATTCCTCACTGATGAAGCAAGAGATCAATTGAATAGACTTAAGACTGATAAGGGGCTTGAAAGAATATACAAAGCAGCCAAAAAAGCTATAGGCTTTCTTTCTTCAAATCCCAGACATAAGAGCCTTAAAACACATGAATTCACCAGCCTAAAAGGACCCAGTGGAAAGAAAGTATTCGAGGCATACGCCGAACAATCAACTCCTGCGGAATACAGAATTTTTTGGTATTATGGTCCTAATCAAAATCAGATTACTATCATCGCAATAACCCCTCATCCATAAACAATCAGGGCATTGTATATTTTATCCTTCAGATTAATTTGCGGTCATTTCCGATAACGTTTCCAGCATATACGACGTTGCGACCGAAGGGAGCAATATCCCGAAAAGGCAAGGGCGATAGCCCGAGGCGCATATACTGTATTATTGGAAGTGCCAGTGATCATTTCAATAGCTATTTCTACGCTGTCCATATGAGCTTAACGCCACTGAATCCCTTGCCTGTAATTGTCTTAATTCATTCCCAAAGAGAGCCAACTTCCATACCAATTTGCCCTGCTCTCGAGCTTTCTAATTCTGCAAGATGAAATAAATAAGGCAATCGCTTCCTGATCTTCTCAACTAATTTTTTTTCTTCAAATATCTCTATCAGCTTGCTTGACATTCTTCATTCCTCAAATGATTTAAGGGAACATTGTCTAATAAGCCGTATTTCAAAATATTCTAGATACATATAATCGTTTTGGTGATAGATGTCCTTTTCTCAAAATTATTGAGATTGGATTTCTATGGATACATATCATCAACTTCAAATTCCCGTTCGATTACTGCAATTGGGAATGTCTCCCAGTTTTCATCCTCCTCAGTTGTTTCAAATGCTTCTAGTAGATTAGCCTGTGCTTCTGGTTCTAAATCGTTGAAATAAATCTCTACTTTTTTAATCATTTGAATACTCCTTCATTTTATTTATGAATTCCCCTAGAAATCACATCTTTTTTTTGCTAGGCTTCTAATCAATGTCTTACTTCGTAATTTTTTCTAACCTTGCTCAAGAAGAATAAAAATCGCCTTAAAAAGGTGCAAAACCATTTTGGATCAAAGCTATCAAAGATAAAGTGATATTTTCTTACTTCTTCTCCGGTGACTAATATGAGAAAGCATCATGTTTTCTTCACAACTCAGTATACTCAAAGCTGCCTTGAGCGGTGCTCCTTCGGTGCGTCAGTTTCAAACTCACTTGCGAACGCCAAAGCTGGAGATATAGCTTTTCTGTTTGATGGCCTCAAATGGGCACTTTTTGGTCCTTTTGAAATTATTTCTGACCAACAACGTATAGATAAACGTCCCATCTATGGCATGGATAAACGTGGAAATGTGCGCTACAAGAATAGGGTTTGGTTCAGAAAAGAAAATGCTAAAGAAACCCCTATGGTTAATCTCTATTCAGCTGAAAGAGATCCCTCAAAACCCTCATTTCTTTTAAATCGATACATCATAGCTACCCTCATCGCAAACAAACAAGTTAACGCAACAACCCTAACCCAGACTGAAGGTCAATATCTTGTAGAAAAGTGTCTTGCACTTGGACAGCCTATTTCCTCTGCTTGTTCAGAGATGCCGCCCAACATTGAACCTGTCTTTCCAACCTCTGTTCTTCGTCGCCCAATCAGTGAGGCGGGGGTAGAGGTACTCATCCTCAACAAGAGGTGCCAAGGCTACTTCCTTGAATTCCTCAATTCCTTTTCGGAACAAACATTTTATTTTAATCAATTCATATTAGGATTCCAACGTCAGGCAGATTTACTAATTGATGGACAGGATAGAGTAGCACTTATCGAGATAAAGAAGGCTCAAAATGTCCAGAGTCCATTCGAGCAGCTCATCGAGTACGTTTATTATTGCCTAAGCTCTTTCCGTCTGCATTATAATCGTTTATATGCAATAGAATCAATTGATTTGGTAGCGCTTATTGAGAATGGGAGCCGCTATTTAGCTAATGATCCAATCGAAGGTTTCACTAAAAGATGTGCTGAAATAACTGATAGAGAAAATATCAAAATTATACCTCATACAGTTATTTATAAAGTTTCATCTAAGGCATTAGAAACCAAACCTTATATAATATAAAAGCTCTCATAAATTCTTGGCTAAATTATGGTCAAAACCCGCACTTTCACAAAACTTAATCATTTCTGTTCTTATTGGGATCACCTTATATCTTCCATAATAGACAGAACGAGCAAATTGGTCGCCGATATTAATACATAAACGACAGCCCTCATGTAAAACCCGATGACATTCTTTCCAGGCCAAATTAAGATTGTTTATATACTCTTCATAGCTGTCATTGAAACCTATCTGTTTTCCATTCCCATAGTCTTTGAGTTGCCAATAAGGTGGAGAGGTAATAACAAGATGGACTGATTCATCTTGAACCTCTTTCATTTGTCTTGAATCGCCAACGATTATTTTGTGCCAGGTTTTCATATTATTATCACCTTAGATTTTACATAATTTTTAAAGTCACACCAATGCTGATAAGTGACTGAGCTCCCTGAAGAAGCTTCTCTGGTTCTTCGCCGTGCTCTCGCAATAGAGGTGAATCAACTCCCATTACACCTATTAAATCTGCACCAATGACCTGAACTTGCTTTTTTAGTTCAACAGCAACTCCCTAGCCTTTTGTACAAAATTTTCAACGTTAAATCCAAATTTCTCAAAAAGAACCTTTCCTGATGCCATATTCCAGGGGAACTATTTCTTTGCCTGCTTTGCTACAGCCTCAGCAGCCCTTTTTGCAACCTCAGGGTCTCCCAAATAGTAATGATTGGTTGCTGTAAGATTATCATCTAATTCATATACCAGGGGAATACCTGTTGGTATGTTTAGGTTGACAATCTCTTGCTCAGAAATATTATCGAGATACATAACCAGCGCCCGCAGGCTATTTCCATGAGCTGCAATTAAAACTCTTTTCCCCTCTTTAAGACTTGGCACAATGGTAGTATGCCAGTATGGCAAAAAACGTTCGACAGTATCCTTTAAGCATTCTGCTACAGGAATATCTTTTTCCTCAAGACCGGCATACCGTGGATCGTTTCCTGGATACCTGCTATCACTTTTATCCAGCTCAGGTGGCCTCAAATCATAGCTGCGACGCCACAGAAGAACTTGATCGGCTCCGTGTTTTTCGACCATTTCTGACTTATTCAGTCCCTGCAAAGCACCGTAGTGTCTCTCGTTAAGTCTCCAGCTCCTGTATACCGGAATCCACATCAAATCCATATCCTCTAAAATAATCCACAGCGTCTGGATAGCCCGTTTGAGGACAGAGGTATAGGCAACATCAAAGGTATAATTTTCTTCCATTAATAGCTTTGCAGAAAATTTGGCCTCTTCAACCCCTAAACTTGAAAGACCTACATCTATCCATCCGGTAAACCTGTTTTCAAGGTTCCACGTGCTCTGACCATGCCTTACAAGAACCAATTTATTCATGATCCAATACTCCTTGATTTTATCTATTCAGGGTAAAATTATTATTTCTCTTAGGGAAAAGTTTTACTTAGCCCCGACATGTCGGGGAACTTTTTTAACAAGATTAACAAGATTTTTTTCTTTTTTATATCCCGAACATCCTGTCTATCCTGTCTAAAAAATGAAATTCCGAAATCGTGCCTGAGCTGCCTTTTCGTTCAGGCACTAGTTATACCAGTAATGAGCTATATTTTCAAATCTATTGAAGATATATTGCGTAACATATTTTTTGTGCAAGGAAAACAGTGCTGTTAAAACATGATGAATTGTATTCATCTTTGGCACTATTATGATCTGTTACACGTTATTGACATGAAAATAATTAAATGATAGAAATCAAAGTGGAAGTGGAAAGCTCACTGGTGGGGCTCCCGGACTTCAAATCCGGTGCGCGGGGCTAGAACCCTCGCGGGTGGGTTCGATTCCCATGCACTTCCGCCAAATCCTTCAAAAAAACAGAAACCAAAAAATCCCTTATATTCACATGCCTTATTCCTTTGAATTTTCCGCCTGTCATCTCGTCCATGGAGACCACAATTTTTGTGAAATTGTCCTTGATTCCCAGAAGGTTCCCGAATTCACGGTCATGAACCTTTTGATCAGTAATCATATAAGCCACCTGCACGTAAAGCCTTTCCCCCTTTTTTTCACATTCAAAATCGCTCTCCCCTAATATTCGTTGGTCGCTCTTGATGCGATCCTGTCCGGTCAGCCTCATCTTTTTGACTTCATCCCAACCACCAAGGCTTCTTATCAAACCGCCTCCTACCAGCTCAGGCCGCCTCCCGCTGATCATAACATGATGCAAGAGGCCGGGAGTATCTAATCGAGGTATCCTGGGCATGCCCGCAATATATCCCTAATATAGTTTATGCCAGATTATTTAACTATTTACGGTCGTCCCGCTTTATTTGGAAAATTTTCAAATACGTAGACAATTATTGTCAGGGCTTCGATATTGAAGCAATCGTCTATGAATTTAAGGACAAAGAAAGTGGCAAAGTGATCATGTTAGTGTTATTAGATAATTTCAATGAAATTCGAAATAAACAGGGATATATTGAGAGATTCGAGTGGAAGACTAAATTAATTAGGTTATTTAGGTAGTAGTTGGCAAATAGCAGGCCGTCAGTCCTGACAAGTATATTCGTAACGATCTTATTGGTAAAGATTATTTTCGTTAACGAGCGATCATAAACAAAGCAAATGATCAAATTGTATGGTCAGCCCCAAAGGCCGGCAAGTCATTATCAAAATCATTCCTACTAATACATCGTATTAAGTGATAATTAACTTAAATCAAATCTATATTAATAGATTGGTCATTATGAGTTTTTAAAGACATAATTAAAAGACAGAAGGTATAAATACCGCTATTGAAGCCTCTTCAATGGCTAATCTAGCTTAGCCTTTCCGCTAAAGTGGAAATATAAATTTTTATTGTCGATTTCTCCGCAAGCAATTTGTCAGCCGTATAGTGTTCGGCAATACAGGTGCGAACATGTGCTAAATCTTTTCAAGGGAATGGCGCAGGATACATAGAGGGAAGCGATAAAGAACGGAAGGAGTCCTTGTAAGAGCTGTAAACCTTGACCTTAATATCTTCCTCGCCTATACTCATATCGTCTAAAAATACATTCTTCTTAAAATAACCCCTAATCGAGGGTACTATGAGTTAAAAGTTAAGGCCCTGTTTCTCATTAAGAGAGGTGGGGTTTTATTTTTTAGTTTACTAGATTATTTAAACCTGCTTAAAGATGCTCAACGCCAAAAGGAGGTCATGATGGGTTATAAAGAGCGATGGCATATTATTAGTGAGATAGATGAAGGGGGGCAAGGAAAAGTCTATCGAGTGCGCGATAACAATAAATTTAACATTGATGGTACTAATGGCCTTTTTGAAACTATTGTAAAATTTATACAAGAATTCAGTCATGATACTAATTTTAGTGTTGATGATAAAAACTTAAGAGAGAGCCGTGTTGTATCATTTCGAAAGGCTGTAGCTGAAATCATCCAAATGGAAGACCCTGTCAATCACGGAGCCTTGAAAGTTTTACGTAATCCTGAAGATGCAGTAAATGCTGAGCGGGCCGAAGACCGTATAAAAAGTGAAGTTGAAGCCATGACCAGTGTTTCTCATCCCAATCTTTTAAATATACTAGATTATGATCAAGATTGGGATTTAGATACGCAGAAGTGGTTTGTGTCTGAATATCATCCAAAAGGTACATTGATTGATAATAAGGATCTTTTTACTGGTAACTTTGTTGGTTCTCTGAGAGCATTCCGACCTCTCGTTGAAGGGGTTTCCCAATTGCATAAGGATGGTTGGGTACATAGAGATATAAAACCTAAAAACGTGTTTCTAGATTCCAATAATAATTTGGTTCTTGGGGATTTTGGTTTAGTCTTCTCTATGTATGAAGAACATACTAGAATCTCTGATATGTGGGAAAACGTCGGAAGCCGTGACTGGATGCCTGGTTGGGCAATGGGAATGAGAATAAAAGATATAAAACCAACATTTGATGTATTTGGTTTAGGGAAATTGCTCTGGGCGATGGTTTCTAATACCCCTATTTTACAGCTTTGGTATTATTACAAGCCCCAATTTAATCTTGAACAGATGTTTCCAGATGCTCCATATATCAATCTGGCAAAAAAACTTTTTGAAAATTGTATAGTTGAAAATGAGGAAGACTGCCTTCCTGATGCAACCGCTCTTCTAAAAGAGATTGACATTTTTTTAACTATAATTGATCGCAATTCTGATTGGGTTGCTGAGGGTGTTGTGCGCCCTTGTAAAGTTTGTGGAATTGGAAATTATGAACAAATCGTAGACAAAGATTATGACGGCTTGGAAAAATTTGGATTCAATCGAATATCGGGTCTTTTATATAAAATTTTCACTTGTAATCATTGTGGTCATGTACAGTTATTTCATTTTCCTAGTGAACAAAATCCCCCTGATGCATGGCCTTTTAAAGAGCCTATTCGTGTGAAAGCAAGAAGGAAAAGTTTTTAACTCAGGCTGCTTTGAAAATATTGCCATTTTTCGCTTAGGCTCCCTACCTGTCTTGACATGACACCATATTTTATCCCTCCCTGACAACCATAAGCTTAAAAAAAGCAATAGCCCAAAGGACCCTCGCCTATCGAAAAGAGAAAAATCATATAGGCTTAAATGGATTTCTTCCGTTTTTTAGCTCTTTTCACATCAAGGTGTTTTTTAGCAGCTCTTTCTCTTTCTAATACATCCATGATTTTATGAAGCCTTTTCACTGCTTCTCAATAGATCTTTTTAGCAATAAAAAATCCAGCCATTTTTGATGTAGTTAAAGGACCTTAGATTAAAAAAGGGCTTTCTGATTCTGTGCTGAAAAGCAAATCTTTATCGGATTAATCTAAAGGGATTAAACGGCCACTTTCACTTTGGGGATCAGGGTTAAAAAGGGTTGTCTCATTCACCTTTTTTTCTGGATAAAGGACGGTGATCATCTCATAGAGATGGAATTGAAGGTTACAACTGTAATCATAACTTACAAAGGGTTTGGTTAAACCGCAAGATATTGTGGTATGCAATGGATAAGAAAGGGCGGGACTAATTCCCCGCCCTTTCTTATCCATGCCTTTTTGTTGTCTTAAGTCCTATGTGTTCGTATCCGTATTCTTCTATATAAAACCACAACAGAGATGTTTATTAAAATAAGCATTAAGAGAATGATTGTAAGGGTGGGCATAAGACCAATATTTAAGGCCATCCAGCTCACACCCACAACCGGCAGCAGACTCCATCGCACCATTAAGCGCACTGCGTCATGACTGCCAATAAAGTCGGCCACAGGTTGTGAGTAGACGTAGTAGAGCCGCACAAAAGCTTTACCAACTGTATTTGTAAGCAGGAACCGATCACGGAACTCATGCAGCACCTTGACATGCTGCCCCATGGATGAGCCATAGGCAGCCGTAACGATAAAGCAGCCACCAACACTTGGGGCGGGAGGAGGTTCAGGGGCAGACCCAAGTCCAGAAGGATCTACTATAATTCTGTTTGCAACACCATCATCATCTCCTGTACCGCCATCAATTAATGTAAGGGTAACCTGATCCCTTTCGGCATTGAAAACAGCATGGTCGCTGTAATCATACCAGCCTTTGTTCGGACCGTATTTAAACCACTTGTACCCATCTGGTGCCGGAGTTGGGAGGTAAAATATAAGCTTAACAGTGCCACTGACAGTATCGGTCCTAATTTGCATATTGATTAGACCATAAATAAGGTTCTCTGGCTTATTAGTAATATTAGTAATGGTAGAAGGGTCAACGGCACTTAAGCTTACACAATTCCCACCGCTATCCTCTTTGATACCTATGCTTTCGCCTGTAGACGATGTCATAGTAACTACATCGTCTGGGAAACCAGTTATCCCGTTATCATTTATTGTTACAGAAACTTCATCACTGATCTCAAGACCTCCATTATCCGTAGCCGTAAGTTGAAAGGTTAATTCTGTTCCGCTAGCATTTACTGGCGGAGTAACAAAAGTCGGTTTTGTGGCAGTGGGATCAGACAATGTTACCGGGGTTCCGGCAGTCTGGGTCCATAGGTAAGATGCAATACCATCATCCGGGTCAGTTGAGAGGTAAGATGCAATACCATCATCCGGGTCAGTTGAGTTGGAGCCATCCAGTGTGACCGTCTCACCCTCATCCACCGTCTGATCAGGACCTGCATCGGCTGTGGGTGGGATGTTTTGCCACGTTACATTCACAATACAGATGTCGGTTGATTGCAGACCACTGTTATCTGTAACAGTTAACTGAAAGGTAAGAGATTCTCCATCTTCATCTACATCGGGTGAGGTGAAGGTAGGCTGAATCGCCGAAGTATCAGACAATGTTACCGGGATTCCGGCAGTCTGGGTCCATAGGTAAGATGCAATACCATCATCCGGGTCAGTTGAGTTGGAGCCATCCAGTGTGACCGTCTCACCCTCATCCACCGTCTGATCAGGACCTGCAT
>JAFDHR010000144.1 GCA_019308645.1 Deltaproteobacteria bacterium | reverse complement strand
ATCCTTGTTTCCTGTTATTGCTTGATAAACCAAATTTACCAACTTACGTGCTTCCTGCCAACAATGTAAATCTTCAAACCTTTTGATTGTCATCTTTTCAACACAATAAACCCAACAAACACAACAAACTTTCCTATTTTGCTCGTTTCAGTTTTATCTCAAATTGCACCCGCTTGCGAGATCGGTTAAGATTGGCGGAGCTAATAGTAACTGCACTAAAATACTTTGAGGGCTCCAGCCCTTTCTTGATAATGTCTACAGTATTAAATGTATCAGTTTCTCCTTTAATGTTTACAGCCTCTGGATCAACTACCATCCTCATTACCCTAACATCCAGCGATTCAGGGACCCTAATGGAAATATCCCGTAACAGGTCAACGACCTTATAGTCTCCACCAATTCCAGGAAGGAAGAATGCTGACTTTTTGATTTGAGTTATTTCTATCCTCATCTGCTGGACGGGATCTACAATTCTTTTTACATCAGGAAGGGTTTGCATGAATGTCTCTGTAATTTGTTTATTCAGCATGCTATAGCGTTCTTTTAAAAAATAATAATCCATACCAAAATATGTAGCTAAAAGAGAGAGAATAACTATCAAAAAAATAGCAGCGCTTCGGATTTCCCTCTTGAGCTTAGTATCCTTTCTTTTTATCTCAAACTCATCTTTTCTGAAATTGAAACCCAGGCCTTGCTTATTGCCTCGAAGGGCAAGCGCTAAGGCGCTATCCATTGTAGCAGAATTCCAGGATTGAGCTATGTTTTCGTCTATATGAATGCCTGGATCACCGCCCGCCACATTAATTTCTTCAACAGGGATATCAAGGAATCGCTCTAAAAGACCCACCGTATGCGGATAAAGATTTCCTGTACCAGTGACAAAAATCTTTTCTGGCTTAGCTTCTATATTATTCTGATACTCAAATGCATGGAGTGTATTTTGAACATTTGTACACAATGACTCGAAGCAGGATACAATCGGCTTAGCTGCCTGGCTTTGCGCATTGCTATAAGTTGGGGAATTTGAAATAGCTTCAGGCATAAAATCATCACAAAAATGAAAGCTCCGGATTAAACTTATATGTTTTTTAATATAAAGGACCATTGTGATTCTCTTTTGGCCTATCTGGAAAAGGATCCCATCATCGGGTATCTCTGCCTGCCTGAACAACCACAAAACGATAGGCACCCCGCTTATGTCCAGTATGTCGGGGTCAACTCCATAGTTCTGTAAAAGGGCTAGATATTCGGAGATATACTCTCTCCTTACTGAAGCAGTAAGAATATCACTTTGACCCGACTGATCAATTAGGGTAAAATCAACTACCAAATCTTCGACTGGAAAAGGTACCATTGTCTCAATTTCATAGGCTATTGTCTGCCTAATCTTTTTTGTGGATCTAAAAGGCATCTGCAAGTTCCGATATGAGACCTGTTCCCCAGGAATAGTACTGATGTAAGTATCAGCCTTAAGATCTGCTTGTTCGCTCAATGCCTTAAATGCCTCATCCAGGCCATCAACATCTCCCACCATAACACTGGCACATCCTGTTACGTGATAGCCTCTCAGTCCTCCTTCTACCTGAACTGCTGCAATCGAATCAGTCTGTATGTCAATCCCGAGAATTTTTCCTGCCATGATTATTGTTTATTGGGTTAATTGAGTTCGTTCTTATTGATCGTTTCAGCGTGCACGGAAAACACAACAAACTAATCTACTTTCCAGGACAAAATCTGAAGTGTTTTTTCTTTTCTCTCTACTACGCCCTTGATTTTCTTACTCATCGATCCTTTGAAGCCTTCTGATGTGATCTGAAAGTAGGTACTTGAGGTGGAAATCAGACTGTCTGAAATACTCACATCAGCCATCCCTGGAACATTCTTATACCATTTGAGGTCTGACAGGTCATTATCTTCGTTCTCACGGTATGCAACCATATCCTCAGCCCTTTCCTGGTCTATATCATCTGAAAGAGAGCTTAATATTAAAATATCTGCAGTATTTATATTGATTTTGCCATTACCGTGCGGGCTTAAGTATTGAGAGATACCCGGCTCTTCACCGGAACCATACAACAGTTCTTTGGTAATGCCTTTTACAAAAAGCAGCTCCTCTAAAAACTCAATAGGAGCATTCTTGCAAGGGTATGGCTTTTCTAATGTCTGATAATAGGCATCTTCCGCACCAAAGCGGGTAGTCTCATTGTCTGTGTCTATCCAATCCTTTATTGCATCTACGATATTTTCTACCTCTTCAGGATCAAGGCGAAATTCTGGAGAATTCATAAATCGTATAAGGAGACTCTTTTGTGTGCTATTATAGTTTCCTTCCTTGTCAACCAATTGACTAAGCTGAATTTTCCCTGAAAGGTCCATAATATCAAGAACAAATCGGCCCTCATTAAATAAAGACGGAGAGCTTTCAGAAAAGAATTTTATATGCGCCCAGTCCTCACGCAAGGTATCCACATTCCCTGAAGAGGCATCCTCATGGAGAACTGCGAGTGCACCATTAAATCCTGACCTTACTATACAGCCAAGTTTTACGCCATCCCGGAGATTCACAGCCGCCACCAGGTTAGACCTCATCGATGTATTGAACTGGAGCGTCAGTGCAACTATCAGGCTTATAATTAAAATTGTCAGGATCAAGGCCATGCCTCTGGTATCTCTAAGAAACCTTATCACACCTGTCCCCTCTTTATTGGAAGGAAAACGCTTGTCATGAATCTAAGAGGCGTTTCAGAACTTAACGGGTTTACAAACTCTAATAAAATGGAAACAATTCTTGGTATCGTATCTTTATGTTTTTCTGAAGTAGAGTCCCAGTTCTCGAGAGGTTCGCCTTTCTCTTCATAATAGGTAAAATTCACCGATGCTAATCCCTCACAAAGTACCAATCCATCAAAGTCTTCCTCAAAAAGAAATCCATCCTCGAACATCGGTCTATCGCTGCGATACAGAACAAAATCTTCCCCCTCTTCATTTTCTTTAACATAATAGCCGATTTCCGTTTTTCCAGTATCTTCGTCATCCCCGCTTAAATTAATGTGTGCCCTGGAAATAAATCGTAGGGTGTCAGCATACCTTCCTTTTATCTCCTGGTCCTTGCCCACAAACTGAAAAGATTGCATAGGATCTTCTTCTGATTGAGCATTTCCTTCTCTTTTAGGAACATACGTGGATTCCAAATCCTCAACCATCCTTTCCATAGCAATCCTGGCCATTCTGTGAATTCCAGCTTGAGATTCAGTCTCATCTACAACCCGAAAGGTTCCTGTATAGGAAGTATAGATCATCGTGAGGACCACTGCAAAAATGAATATGGCTATCAGGATTTCAGCCAGTGTGAAACCACTTGGGTTACTTGTGTTTGTTGAGTTTGTTGGGTTCATTGTGTTTGCTGGGTTAAGAATTTCCTCTTCAAATTTTAGACACTTTAGTTCACTTTAGACACTTGAGTTCACTTTAACTTTTGGTTTTGGGCACAAACCGATAGAGCCTGAGACCGTATTGATACTGGCTGTCTTCGCCATAGAAAACATTCAGGTCAATTCGTTTGAGATAGTCCAAAACCTCATCTATACCAATAAATGAAACATCGCTCACTGTGAAGTTCCAGTGATAATTTGGAAAATTCTCTCCAAAATCACCAGAATCTGAGGCCAGATCCTCAGGATTTACTGCCTCAATTTCAGCCATCTTGCTCTGGGCCAGGAGAGCAGCGCTTGTACTGAATTTGGCCTCATTGGCAAGTGAGAGGCTTTGAGACTGTGACCCAAAAACAGCCACTAAGGTGATTGCAATAATAGCAATGGCAATCATCACTTCAAGGAGGGTGAAACCTGACCGGAAGTGACTTAAGTTATAAGTGCCTAAAGTTATAGAATGTCCCCTTTGCTTTATTGGTTGAATTGGTTCGATTTGTTTCACTTGTTTAGAACTTTCTTTAATTTTAGACACTTTTAACTTTAAGTACTTTAGTTCACTTATAAATATCCACATATTTATCGTAGCTCTTTATCTCTGCAAGAAAAGGATTTAAGAGGAGAGTAAATTCCCTGCCGTCCTCTGCCCCAAGATGGATTACTGTCTGCTCGACATACCCTTTCTTGCTAAACCTGATAGCTACCTCTCCATCTACTCTCTTTCCCTTTCCTTTTGTCCAAATATCCATAATCTGAACATTCGAGGGCAAATGGAAGGCCCTTTCCTGAGCCATCTCACGTTCTTCTTTAGTTGTGGCCTCAGAGTCAATCCAAAGTTGATTTGATCCGATATCAAAATGGAGAAGATAAATCTTTTGCTTTCTAATCGCCTCGTTTCTGAGACCCTTTATAAGGCCAACCATCCTCCGTGTCGTAGATTTGAGATTATCTGTTATTAATGAATATCGAAACCTGGGGATACTCACAGCAAGCATCACACCAACCAAGAAAACCACTACTGTCAGCTCAATGAGGGTATAGCCTTTTGTGGTGTTTGTTTGGTTCATTGTGTTTATTGGGTTCCTTAAGCTTAATGTTCTCGGAAAAGACTTTTTACTGGTTAGTCGAGCTTATTGTACAGAAATTTCTATTTTGGTCATAAATGAGTTCAGATTAGACCCGCAAATGGCAACTCGATAGTTATTTTAACACAACAAACTCAACAAACCCAAGTAACACAAAAACTGTTTCCTGAAGGAAACAAACTATTCCAGTTCCCAGTTGTTAATATCAGCATCTTTACCTTCACCACCTGCCTCTCCATCAGCTCCATACGATACAAGGTCGAAATCGCCATGGATGCCGGGACAAAGGTAAATATATTCGCTGTCCCATGGATCTTTTGGGACCCTTCCTTTTTCAAGGTATCCTCCCTCTCTCCAGGCACTGGCAAGTTTCCCTACAGAAGGGAGCTCTACAAGGGCCTGTAGTCCCTGTTCAGTAGTAGGATAGGAGCCGTTATCCAACTTGTACAATTTAAGTGCGGTCTCAATGCTCTCAATCTGAATCCGGGCCTTAGTACGCCGAGCTTCTTCGGGCCTGCCCATTATTCTCGGAATAATGAGTCCGGCCAAAATACCAAGAATAACCATAACCACCATGATTTCTATCAGGGTAAAACCCCTTCTATCAGCAAATCTACATCGTATCATAATGCCTCCAATTCAGACTTTTTAGCCGATCATCTGGTTCATTTCAAAAATGGGGAGCAATATAGAAATAACAACAAATCCAACAATTAAGCCCATTATCAAAATCATAACTGGCTCGAGCATTGAAGTCAATGCCATGATGCGCGATTCCATCTCTCTTTCATAGGTGTCTGCAATCTTATTAAGCATGGTTTCCAGTTCCCCGCTTTGCTCGCCTACAGATATCATTTGTACAACCATAGAGGAAACCCAACGGCTTTGCGAAAGAGACCCGGCCAAACTTTTACCAGCCCGAATCTCATCCTCCGCCTTATCAAGAACCTCGGCAATCAGCACATTATTAACAATGTTTCGCGCTATCTGCAGGGCGGATAAGAGAGATACACCGCTTTGGAGAAGGCTGCCTAATGTCCTTCCAAATCGAGCAAGGGCAATTTGTTGATTCATAGGGCCAAGAACAGGAATACGAAGTTTGAATTTATCCCACATGTAATGAACACCCGGCCTTTTTTTACTATATTTTATTAGGATAATACCACCAAACATAGCCAGTAAAATAACCCACCAGAAAGAGAGCAAAAAATTACTTACGTTTATGAGTATTATTGTAGGCAAAGGAAGCGTGTGATGCATCTCTATAAAAATCTTTGTTATATTAGGCACAATGAAGGTTATAAGGAAAAACAGGACAGCGGTTCCAATTAAGGACATAAATACTGGATACGCAAGGGCCGCTTTAAACCGCCCTCTCAATACCTCTTGATTCTCACCAAATTCTGCCAGATGAGCCAAAACCACATCAAGAGATCCTGAAGCTTCGCCAGAGCGAACCATATTAATGTAAAAATTCGAAAATATTTTTGGATGTTGCGATAGAGAGAAGGCCATGCTGTTACCCTGGTTGACGGATTCCTTTACCTGGGCAATAATTTTTCTAAGAAGGGGATTGGATTTCTGTGATATGAGAGAATCCAAAGACGCAACAAGGGGAACCCCTGCGCCCAATAAAGTAGCTTAACACGCTGGAAAAAAGCAAAGAGAGAAAGAGTATCTGAAGGTCCGCCTTTGGGTCGGGAAAGTGTCTCTTTCACCTCAACCGGAAAGACGCCTGAGGCCCTGAGCTTCTGGCGGGCTGCCACTGTGCTATCTGCATCAAGGATTCCCTTCAGGGTTTTCCCAGAGCTATCAAGTCCTGCATATTCATAAACTGGCATAATGTAAGACTATAATGAGTTAGTTTCATTTATAACATAAATATTTTAAAGATGCCTATTTTTTTATCAACTCAGTGCCTGTAAAATGCATGTTAATCCCTTGTTTATACTATGACTTTCAGCATATTATCAATTTTCTTACTACATATGTCTCTGAGCTTACAATGACGGAGGAAGCTTGAACAGAGAGAATATAGACAGGATAAAAACATATTGCAAATGTCCTTTTGTTTTATTAAAATAATAGTATTCAGCCACCACAAACCTGCCCGCCATCCGGCAGGCGGGGACCCAAAGACCTGCCAGACGGACGGCAGGCGGGGAAGATAAATATAAATTGAATAACGGAGTTTTCTCACTAATTTCAATCCCGAGTTATCGAGATTAAAAAAGGCTATACTGAAGAATTATTCTATAATCTTAGTGTCTTGGTGTCTTGGTGGCAAGATACCTGAGTAGATACAAATAATATTTATCTACTAGATAGATTACACGCGTGCCGAGGATTCAAAATAATAACATAAATGGCCTCCAAATATTGATTGGGGTAGCTGGATTATCCCTTGGCGCCCTGGTATATCTAATTGACAGACCTCCAGAGGCAACCTATTTTATCTATTTTAGCAAGATTAATATAAGCCTTTATAACACCTTTCCAAATGCATTTGGTGTCCTGGGAAATAGCTTGCCTGACTTTCTTCATGTATTTTCGTTTATCTTGCTTACAGCAGGTATTCTCTCTTGCCAAAAAAAAGGCTCCCTTATCATCTCCATAAGCTGGCTATCTCTTGACTTGTTATTTGAGCTATTGCAAAAATATAATGCGATGCCATTAAAAATAATCCCCACCTGGTTTAAGGGGATACCATTCCTTGAAAATATAGACAACTATTTCAGCTTGGGAACTTTTGATATCGCAGATTTGATTGCTATTGTTTTGGGTACGGTAATAGCGTATTTTATATTATTAATCACAAATAAGAGGAGAAAAGCATCATGAAAAAGCCAAGAAAATCGTTTTAAAATCGGCTTTTCTCATCATAGGAATGGTTCAGATATTTTATTGACTCTTATTTCCTATAATTATACACCCCTTGACCTGTCTTTCTACCCAATCTTCCCGCCTTAACTAATTTAACGAGAAGCGGGGCAGGTCGGTATTTTTCACCAAGTTCTTTCTGAAAGCTCCTCATGCACGCAAGGAGAATGTCAAGTCCAAAGGCATCGGCTGCACCAAGTGGGCCTAAAGGAAATCCAAGACCTTTAACACAGCTTCTATCAATCTCCTCCGCACTTGCAAGAGAGGCTTCCAGGACAAAGAATGCCTCATTTACCATGGGGAGATAAAGACGGTTGATAACAAAGCCGGGGGAATCCATAACAGCAACTGTTTCTTTCCCACATTTAGTAAGAAATGAGATAACAGTATCCTGTGTTCCATCAGAGGTCTCCATGCCCCTGACTATCTCAACGAGGGGGGTGAGTGCTGCCGGGATCAGGAAATGTGTTCCGAGGCACTTCTCTGCTCTCCTTGTGGCCGCACCCATCTCAGTAATACTCAGA
>JAFDHR010000143.1 GCA_019308645.1 Deltaproteobacteria bacterium | reverse complement strand
CCTCCGTTTTGGGCCAAGGGTTCTTTTGACAAAATCCCCTCCATTATAGAGGCTTTTTATTATTTAAACAATTGATATTACATAATATTTATACGATCTTTACAACACCCTTTAATAGGATTAAAAACGGACTCAAGGCTGAATTTGTAGAACAAGATGATGAAATTTTAGAAAAAACAAGAAAACAACTTGACGAGTATCTTAATGGAGACAGAAAGAAATTTGATATCCCGTTGTTAATGGTAGGAACCGATTTTCTAAAGAGTGTTTGGAATGCTCTGATGAAAGTCCCTTATGGTGCCACATCAACATACTTGCAACTGGCAAAGGATATCAACAATGAAAAAGCTGTTCGAGCAGTTGCCAGCGCAAATGGAGCAAACTCTATAGCTTTAATAATTCCTTGCCACCGTATAATTGGAAGCGATGGAGAACTGGTTGGTTATGGAGGTGGATTGCCTGTAAAGAAACGCCTGTTAAAACTGGAGCAAGACAATAACGCTTTGAGCGACGATGAGAAATACGATTTTATTGGTAATAAAGACACACGATATGACGGTCTATTTTTTACTGCTGTAAAGACAACAGGAATATTCTGCTTACCATCATGTCGTGCCAAAAAACCGAATAGAGAGAATGTCATATTTTATAATACAAAGGAAGAGGCAATAGAAAATGGTCTTTTTGGGCTAAAAAGAAACATTAACATGTGCGAGTTTCCCTATGCTTTTACAGTAATTCTAGATCCTTAATAAACCTTTCTTTCCCCTAACTGCGAGGTTTGGGGGTTAGCCACTAGAATAAGAACCTGTGAGGAAACTTGAAAATCATGACAAAACATATAACAAGATTATTATTCTTCATTTCACAATTATGCCTTATTCTACTATTTAATAATTTTTCTGTTGCCGCAGATTTGTTAACATTCGAGATTGGTAGCATCAGAGAGACAAGATCTGACAACGATTTTTTTGCCAGAACAGAAGTTTCACTAAATATATACGGAGATAATCTAGCGAGCTACAGAGGAATATTGCCAGTTGAAGTTACTAAGGCGTATACAGATAACAACACCATTTTAAAAGAGAAAAACTATCATACTGCTGAAAACATATTTTCATTTGTAAAAATTCAAAACAATAACAAGTCAAGTCAGCAGATAACTTTAACAACACCAAAAAGAGAAGACAGGAAGTTGTTCATAGAAGGAGAGGTTTCTCTGTACAAACCCCAAGAAAGCAGTTTAATAGAGCTTGAAGATTACAATAAGTTAACACTTAAGAGAGTTAGAAATTCTATTCTAGAAAAAAATGGAATCGATGTGTTATTCTTCACAAAATACGAATTTCAAGATTTTATCACTAACTCTGAGAAGATTATAAATAATGCAAAACTGAAAAATATTAATGTACATGACACATTAGTTGAACAATTTGGTAGTGAGCTAACTTATGTTGCTGAAAATTATAGAAGATTTTTCCAGGGAGATTATTGGGATATTTACTTTGTAATTTCAGGAAATTGGCAAAAAGTTGTAAATGTCGAATTCTTTAATAAGGTTGGCCGAAGAATTAATAACACATCTAGATCAATTGGTCATGGACCGAATAACATAATAGTTCTACTTGATTTTGACAATAAATTGCCTTCAAACGGTAATGTCAAATTAGAAATAATTCAAGACGGAGATATCACTATTCATCCGTTTAAAGTGAGTGGCGATTTACTATAACCAATATAGCAATGACACAAAACCAAATGGCTAACCATTCATTCCAGCCGACCGCTTTACAGCGGCGGCTGAACTCCACCGTTACCATCGCTTGGTATCTTCTATGTCTCCACAATGTAAAGCATTTCGCAAATGCTGAGATATGATTTTTATATCTGAAGCATCGCACCAATCACTGGCAGGTCATTCGAGCCTGCCTTTCTTATGATGCCATATCCTTCAAAATGTTACCTTTAATGGGCTGCACCTACCAGTTTTGCTGAATCGTGGTTACATTAATCGGAACGTATTGGGATGCAGGAATCCATGTTTCTATGATCTTGGTGCTGTTTTATTGCGTTGTAACGAGGTTCATTTGCTTGCCAGGTTCAATCCTGGATAGTGCCCATACATTTGGCCCACACTCAATATAATTACCTGATGTTAAGGCATTATAGCCTTATTTCAAAGAAGATATGCAATATGGCAGTATATTTCGCATTGCATTATAACTGCATGAAATGGTATAAAATCTGTCTTTGGAGGTGCCGGTTTGAAGAAGAGAATTATCGCAATAATATTTTTTTGCCTGCTTTTTGGTGTAGGTTTACTTGTGTACCGTGGCCAGCGAAATTTACAGATGAAGGAGTTGTACTACTCCGGTACCATTGAGGCAAAACAGGCGGAACTTGGCTTTCAGGTAAGCGGTCGAATTGTTGAAGTGTTGGTGAATGAAGGGGAATTTGTTAAAAAGGATCAGCTCCTGGCATCCCTTGACCAATCCGAATACAAGGCACGATATGAGCAGACACAGGCCGGTGTGGAGAATTCCATAAAGAATTTTCAGAGGCTGGAGTTAGTTTTGGAGCTTTATAAAAAGACACTCCCGGATGAGGTTGCAAGGGCAAAGGCAGGCGTAGAGGTACTGAGATCACAATTGCATGAGCTGGAGGCCGGTTATAGGGAGCAGGATATAGAACGCGCCAAACTTGCGTTTTTGACTGCTCAAGATGTTAGGGAAGAGGCAAAGAAAAACAAGGAACGGTATGATAATCTCTTTAAAAAGCAGCTTGTTTCAGAAAGCGAATGGGACGTTGTAAAATTAAAACACGAAACTGCCGTAAAGGAGTTTGAAAAGGCCAAGGAAAAGTTTGACATGCTCCTTGAGGGTGTCAGAAAAGAAACTATTCAGACTGCACGAGCCCGGCTTGCCGAGGGAAAGGCTGTTCTCAGGCAGGCAAAAAATAATTTACGAAAAATACAGATGGCAGAAAAGGAGGCAGAGGCAGCCAGGTCTCTGGTTAAAGTGGCTCAATCGTCCCTTGAAGTGGTTGAAACTCAACTGAGATATACGCAATTAAGAGCGCCCTTTGATGGGGTAATAAGCAGCCGGAACGTAGAGCTTGGCGAAGTGGTTTTACCTGGACGAGAGGTGTTGTCTCTGTCAGATCTTTCCTTTGTTGATCTGAAGATATTTGTTGGCGAGACAGAGATCGGCAGGGTCAAGCCAGGCCAGTTAGTTGATATAAAGGTTGATACCTTTCCTGATAAGATATATAGCGGAACAGTATCATTTATCTCACCCGAAGGGGAATTCACGCCGAAGATCATCCAGACCCAAAAAGAAAGGGTAAAACTTGTATACCTTGTCAAGGTGTTTATCCCAAACCCGGACTTTGAATTAAAGTCAGGAATGCCTGCCGATGCCTGGTTACGATAATGACCCGCCTGACATGAAACCTGGTAAACCTCCCGAGAATTCACTTATTCAAGTCAATAAGGTTTCTAAGAACTTTGGACTCGTCGATGCTGTCAAAAATGTTTCGTTAGATGTAACAGAGGGCAGCATATTCGGTCTGATAGGTTCTGATGGAGCAGGAAAATCAACACTGCTTCGAATGATAGCAACTATGATCAGGCCATCTTCAGGCAGAATCTTAATAGAGGGACTGGATGTTGTCTCCCAAAGGGCACGCATAAAGCACTTGATAGGATATATGCCCCAGCGTTTTGGGCTTTACAATGACCTCACGGTTGGAGAAAATCTTGATTTTTTCATGGACATTTTCGGCATCTCCGGGCCTGAAAGAGCCAAGAGAAGGAAACGATATCTCGGTTTTTCAGCCCTTTTTCCGTTCGTTGAAAGGCTGGCAGGTGAACTCTCCGGAGGTATGAAGCAAAAACTGGGTTTGGCATGTGTGTTGGTTCATGAACCAAGGGTTCTTATCCTCGATGAGCCTACCAATGGGGTTGATCCCGTTTCTCGACAGGAGTTTTGGGACATCCTCAAAGAAATGAGACGGGAAGGTATGACAATCCTTATTTCAACGGCCTATCTGGATGAGGGGGAAAAATGTGATCACCTGGCCCTTATGCATCAATCACGTATTTTTCTAACGGCAACCCCTAAACAAATTCAATCCCACTTTTCCAGCCTTGAGGAGGCAATAATCGATCGTATAAAGGAGGTAGATAAGGAGCTTTTACATGATACTTTCCGATTCTGAGGCTATTTATGTTGAGAATTTAGAGAAGAGGTTTGGCCGCTTTGTTGCTGTTGACCGAATTACCTTCTCTATCAAGAGGGGGGAAATTTTCGGCTTTCTGGGTCCAAACGGTGCCGGAAAATCGACCACTATACGTATGCTATGCGGTATTATAAGCCCCACTTCGGGATATGGAAGGGTTGCTGGTCATGATATCTTCTTAGAGGCTGAGGAAATCAAGCATTCCATAGGATATATGTCACAGAAATTTTCCCTTTACGCGGATATGACCCCATTTGAGAACATACGTTTTTATTTGGGAATCTATAACGTGCCATCAGGGCAGTGGGCGGATCGAATGGAATGGGTGCTTGACATGACCCAGTTACAAGATGTCAGATACCGCATAACCCGGGAATTACCCCCTGGATGGCGCCAGCGTCTGGCTCTAGGCTGCGCCCTGCTTCACCGCCCTGAAATCCTTTTTCTGGATGAGCCTACCTCAGGGGTAGACCCAATCACACGTCAGAACTTCTGGGAGTTTATCGATCATCTTGCACAGGATGGAATGACGGTCTTTGTGACCACACACTACATGGATGAGGCTCGTAACTGCAAGAGGATCATAATGATCAACGAGGGAAGGATTGTGGCTACTGGTAGTCCATCAGAGATAATTTGTGATATATTTCCAGAGCGACCAGACGCAGACTTGAATGATGTGTTCATCCAGTTAATGTCAAGGAGGAAGAGATAGTTGAACATCATACATATCAAAGCCATTGCACGGAAGGAGTTTTACCATCTGATCAGGGACTTCAGAAGTCTCTATTTAGCCTTTATTATCCCGCTTTTGCTTATTTTAATGTTTGGGTATGCCCTTAGCCTGGACGTGGATAATGTCAAAACCGTGGTAGTCGATTATGATAAAACCGAATTAAGCCGGGATTTTATTTGCAAACTTGACGCATCTTCTTATTTTAATGTTATCCAGCACCTTTCAGATACCGTTTCCGCCGCAGGATACCTTGACCAGGGACGTACAACCATGGCCATAATTATTCCCCCGGACTGGACCAGGGATATTAAGTCAGACCGTGAAACACCGCTCCAGGTGCTGCTCGATGGGAGTGATCCCAATTTTGCCGGTATATCGAGGGGCTACATTACGGCCTTTATTGAAAGGTATAATCATGATCGTCTCCTTGATTTTCTTAACCGTCATGGAAAAGAGAAAATAAACCCACCTGTCGAAGCAAGGATACGGGTCTGGTTCAACGAGGACCTGGAGAGCCGTAATTTCATTCTCCCTGGAATTATTGCAATCATTATCATGATCGTAGGGGCAATGTTGACCTCGCTGGTGGTAGCACGCGAATATGAAAATGGCACCATGGAAACGATACTTTCCCTGCCAATAAGGGCCGGAGAGTTTTTAACGGGCAAGGCTATTCCATATTTTCTGATAGGTATTGCTGATGTGCTTGTGGCTGTTTTTATGGGTCAGGTCCTGTTCGGTATAGTCATGCGATCGAATTTCTGGCTTATGGTGCTGGCATCTTCCCTTTATCTTTCAGTGGCCCTTAGTCTGGGGCTAATTATTTCCATTGTGACTAAATCCCAGCTCGTGGCAAATATTCTTGCGGTATTGATCACATACCTTCCATCGCTTCTTCTTTCCGATTTTGTCTTTCCTGTGGTGAATATGCCCAAGGTATTACAGATGATAACCTATGCGGTGCCTGCCACATATTTTATAGATATTCTGAATGGCCTGTATTTACGGAACGTTGGGCTGACCAATCTGTGGACGAGCTATCTTATTCTTATTGCAATGTTTATAGTGCTTTCAATAATGAATCTTGTGTTGATGAAAAGAGAGGGCATGTAAGGTGAACTGGCTCAGGGTTCGAGAATTTGTGAGAAAGGAATTTATCCAGCTTTTTAGAGATAAAAAGAACAGGCCTCTCTTAATTATAGCCCCTCTTGTGCAGTTAATCGTTTTTGGGTATGTGGTAACAACCGATGTGCGGGATATCAGGATAGGTTTTCTCGATCAGTCAAAAACAAAAGAGAGCAGGATGCTCATTGATGCCTTAAATGCCAATAGGACGTTCAGGATAATCAATTACCCGCAAAACCCAGAGGACCTGGAAGAACTACTGCTTACCCGAAAAATTGATCTTGCTGTCAAAGTCGGGCCGGATTTTACCAGTAAGATCAGGAAAGGACAAACCGCAGGGATACAGATTATCGCAGATGGCAGTATGAGCAACATGGCCTCAGTGAGGATAGCCTATGCCTCATTAGTTATAAATGGATTTAATCAACGTTTGATCGATGAGCTCTACCCTCAAAAAATTATCTATGGCAAAATAGATGCCAGGATACGGACCTGGTATAATCCCAACCTCTATAGTCATAATTTTTATGTTCCGGGCATTGTGGCTTTTTTGATCATGCTTACCACGTTGCTGTTCACCTCAATGGCAATTATAAAGGAGAGGGAGGCAGGAACCATGGAGCAGTTGATCGTTACACCCATAAGGCCATCAGAATTAATCCTCGGCAAAACGATCCCCTATGTAATCATTTCATTAGCACAGATGGCAGGAGTGAGCCTATTTGCAATCCTTTGGTTCAAGATTCCCTTTAACGGCAGTGTGCCACTCCTATTTATTGGCGCACTTCTTTTCATAATGAGCA
>JAFDHR010000142.1 GCA_019308645.1 Deltaproteobacteria bacterium | reverse complement strand
TGTAGATTTTGAAAATCATCAAATTATTGTGCGGGACGGAAAGGGTGGAAAAGACCGGGCAACGGTTTTGCCGAAGACTATACAGGAAGATTTGCGGTTTCATCTAAAGGGGGTTCGAAAGCTTTTTGAACAGGATTTGGCTGGGGCCTGCCCAGTGAAATACGCTTTGCTTGTCATTTACATGAATTTCACGGGGTAAACATTCATTAAAATTCCATTGATCCCATGTACGCAGTCCCCAGTGAAATACGTTTCACTGTCGCTGTCGCGAATTTCACTGGGCAGGCCCCATCCAAGCTCTTTGAATTTTTCATGATCAGTCTTTCCTTCCAGCCGTAATGCCCAGACAAGTGTAAGATCCATGTGATAATGCCTGGCTATGTACTCCATGTCCCGGCCCTGGGAGAGTAAATTATTAATTTCGCCAAAATTGGTATTATTAATAATTTGAGCAACCCTACCCTGGGTCATCCCCGCTATCCCCGCTATCTGCTCTTGAGGCCAGCCAAGGCGATTTAACCGGATAATAACGGTGTTTCGGCCTGCCTTCTGTCTTGCTCATATATCCGAGATCCACGTATTGACGGTTTGCTGGATAACTCCGAGTTTTTCTGCAAGGGCTTCTTCAGTCCACTCGCCTTCGCCAGGATGCAATGGCGACAGGCGACCGCGCCGTAGCTCGTAGAGCGTAGGCGGGTTGGCTTCGGCGCAGTTCCGCTTGGCTTTACCACAGATGCCCCGCGCGGAAGCGCGGGGAGCTTCACTTACATTCCTGATCTGAAGTGGCTATCTCCCGGGCGATCCGCTTTTTATCGCCTGGGCTTAAACGATCGCCATGGCTGATGTTACATTTTGCTGATTCAAGGAGAAGCGCTGTTTTGCTTTTTTCGTAATCAAGGGGTTTGGCTTTCCATCACGCGGCGCACGTGCAGCGCAGGCGCTTGCACCGCGTGAGCGCCTGCGCTGCACGTCAACGGCCACAATCTTTTTGATTCCACTTTCCTTAAATGCGAACCAGCGATGGATACCATCTAAAATTATAGTCGCTCCATGCCTACCGGCAGGCAGGTCGGTTGTTTCATTACCATCTGCATAGTTAAAGACCCTTTGAATCTTGATTGGCGGAAATTGCGCGCCTATCCTGAAGGACTCAACATACGCCTTAACCGTTTCTTCGTTTTTTCCTCCTCTTGGATAAATAAGGGGCGACCAGGTTAAATCGGCAATATTTACTTCCATCGTCTCTCCAGCAAGGACAATGTTTAATCCACGGCCCCGCGATTGTATCGGGACAGGCGGGTCTGGCGGATAAATTTTAAGATCTTGGGTTATATAGACACCTAGATAAAGACATCAAAAAAACAAGAAATGCAGAATCGCCAAGGCTTTAGGCGTCTGCCTCCAAGCTTTTGTTAGGCCCACCATTTTCAACTTTAAATGATTGCCCAAGTGGCTGAAATCCTGATAGCTCTTGGTATTTCAATTTATTTCTTACTTTCTCAAAAAACCTTACTACCTCTTCGGCATACAAGCGTTCTCCACAGTGCAAACAGACTTCAGCATTTACTCGAAGTACCGCAGTATTTTTTCCGCCGCGAAGCAATTTTTCGACTTCTTTTTCTTTCAGTTCGCCACCGCAAACTGGACATTTTTCAAAAGGTTTCATGGTTACTCCTCCTGTTACGGAAATCAATCCAGAGATTTGGATCTGGTCGATAAGCCGTTATAAGAACTGCCCATTTATTTTCATTATTGAAAGCCCAAACACTATGAACAGGATCGCCAGCGGAATAGAGGCAGGTATAGCGCCTTGTGTACGCCCGGCATGTCGAAGATCCCGACTTATTAGGGGGGTGGTATGGGGGCTGGGGGAGAAAACCCCCCGGCTACCCGATTAGGCGATATTTCTATCTTCTTTAAAGGCTACCAATAAAGTTTTCTCCAACGCCTCTGGCAGTTCGATTTGGAAAAACCGATCATTGGAATAACCGTAATCTTCACCACTCTCATCTATGACCCGAATGTACCCATGAGAGGTCGCCTCATCGTCGGGCAGGATTCGATACAGTTTTCCCACCTCAAGCGATGATGGGTAACCTTCATTGTTGATACAAACTGCAAATTGCATTTCTGGTTTTTCCTTTCTCTTCATAGCTAGTCAATCAAAGGAAATTTCAATTTGATTTCTTTCTTACCGATACCGTGTGCCTCATACCAATGGATTTCTGCGGTATGAACGGTGCCATCTTTTAAGCATACGGTCGCAAATCCTTTAAACTTTTTCCAGTGCCCTTGGCCATATTGTTTCCGCAATCGTGGTAAATCGCGAATCCCACGACCTAGCGCGATGGATTCAGCATCTCTGATACTTCCAATAATTTCAAAATCCATCAGAAATTTATCTTATCATCATTGCCTAACATTTACGTATAAGGCAATTTTGCCTAATCCTGATATACCGGGATTGAATGGATAAACACGCAAATTTGCTTGCTTGCAATGCATTGTTCCATGCAAAATGCTAGTTAACAGGCGAATTTACTCCTGAAAATCCCGACTACCTTATCTTTATTAACCATAATAGTCGTGGGGTCGGGCCACGCTAACTTATTGAATATTATAGCTTAACGTCCCAAAAATAGGTGTTTTCAGGCCCTATATCGCCCTTTTTGACCCCAGAATGGGCACCATAAGGAATTGAGGGCTCTCGAAGTTGATAGGATTCTCCTGCTTCGATACTTTTTCTTCCTGAGGCCAATGCTCCCAGTATGGATTTTACCCTATCAACAAAGCCTTTACTACCAACAGCAATACTCCTTGTCCATTTTTCATCTCTGATATTTTTTCCATTTCCCAAATAATCGTCTACCCACCTCTTGTGATAAGTTATCAACCTATCATAAGAGTCAAAACCAAGTAGTTTTCTGAGCCTTTTATAATCTATAAGAACGTTTTTATTTCTTTGTCCCTGTATCTCGTTGTAACCACAAAAAGGCCACTCGGAAGGATGTTCCACAACACCTGCACGCACCATATTTAGATCAATATATACAAGACATTGAAATAGATGCTCACCGCTCTCTACCGCCGTTGCGTGATAGCGATCCTCCCAAAATGCTCCCTTGCGATTCTTCCTTTGATTATATTCCTGTCCGGTTCGCCCAGCAACCAGTTTAATCGAATTTGGAATAACATCACGATCATCATTGCCAACCACAAGAAGATGAATATGGTTCGAGGTGACAGCGTAATTCAATATTGGCAAGCCATAACGTTTCTTCGCTTCAAAAAGCCACTGAAGCCATCTTCGGCGATCCTTTGCAAACTTGAGCAAAAACTCTCTTTTATGACATCGGTGGGTGATATGCCATATCTGCCCCGGGATATACTGTCTTTTCGCTCTTGCCATTGATTATTGTGAATATTGCTCTTTTCGCCCCTAAAAAGCTCGATATAGGGTGTAAATAAGTGTGTTTTTAGGGCTTATCGGCAATAATTTCAGAGGGTTAACTTGGCCCGACCCGATACGGGCCCGATACGCGATACGATCAAATTTTGGTGCGGAGTTCGCTAAGGCTCACAGGTTGCGAGCTTGCGAACGATCCTTGTGCAGCGCCCATTCTTACTTCGGAAATTATGCTTCTTTGTGGGTGCTATTCTTTCTGGACCTTGGCAGCTTCGTAAGCTTAAGCACCAACCGAAGGGCCTCATTTACAGCCTCATCATTTGGAAAAGACTCCGCTACATCACTGGCCAATAGAACAAAATTGGTGCCTTCCTGGAAACGGTCTGCGTATTTGCCTTGGACACCGTCCTTGAGCAATTCACGGAGATCGTATTCAGGGCGAAGATCGTCAGTTTTTTCGTCTTTGGATTTCTTGTTCATATACCTCTCGCTCTGCACGGGAAAGCCCTCGTGCACTTATGATGCGGATTCTCTCGCCGCGTTCGGCATGAGCTACCATTAGGAGCCTGCCAGTAACCGAGAATCCGAAGGTGATGAACCGATCTTCCTCATCGGAATGATCTGGATCAAAGATAGTGATACCCAAAGGGTCCCGCAAGACAGTAACACCTTCTCGAAAAGCAACGCCGTGCTTTCTCAAGTTCGTCTTCGCTTTGGCAGGGTCCCATTCGAATTGAATCATACATTAATCCTCGTTTGTTAAAGGGGCCAAAAATAGCAGAAATATCAGGATGTGCCGTGGCAAAACTGCCTGTTGTGGTTGTTTGATCTTTGTCGAACATTTCGGAATTGAAAACCAATTACTTAGATTAGGACGCAGATTTTCTGGATAAGGTAATCTCTATGTCTTTGCCCCAAATCATCGATTTTGCTTTCAGCGGTCCCTAAAAGGTGCTTAATTTTATCAAAAGGCTTCTCTTTATCCTCAATACTATTTTCATCCAGGAATTGTTTAAGAGCTAAACGTGCAATATCTGATTTTTTCAGGCCCATTTTCTCTGTTAGCTTCTCAATGCTTAATGAATATTCGTCCGGGATTCTCATAGTTAATTGCATTTCTATACCTCCAACAAACTTTTAATTTCATTGTAATCTTTTTGCTTACAAAACACAAAAGAAAACTGTAGGCGTTCAAGGTCCACGGTTCAACGTTTAGGGTTGCATTCCCTTTGTTAGCCTTCACTAACCCCGAACCCCGAACCTTTGAACGGTTACAAAAACTTACCCCAATCCATACTCCCTAATCTTAGATATGAGTATGGGGCGGCTGATCTCAAGTATTTTGGCAGCCCTGGATCGGTTACCGCTGGTGAGTTCAAGGGCCCTTTTTATAAGATTATGTTCCAATAGTCTGGAAGATTTCTTAATAGATAGGGTAAATTCTGGATCGAAAGATGAAGGAAACCCTTGATCTGAGGTTATTGAAGGTGGGAGTTCAGCAGGTGTGATCCATCTGTCCTTAGCAAGTAAAACTGCCCTCTCTATGAGATTTTCGAGTTCTCTGATATTTCCAGGCCAGGAGTATCCTATGAGAATAGGCATCGCCTCAGAGGAAAGTCCTTCTATATCTTTTTTCAATTTTTTATTGAAAATATCGATAAAATAGCCGATGAGAAGAGGGATATCTCCCCGCCTTTCTCTGAGTGGAGGAAGATGAATGGTCATTACATTAATACGGTAAAAAAGGTCTTCACGGAACCTCCCATTTTCAATCTCCTTATTTAGATCTTTTGATGTTGCGGAGATAATCCTAACATCAACCTTTTTCGAACCAATATCGCCTAATGGGGTTATTTCTCCTTCTTGAAGAACGCGCAATAGTTTAACCTGAAGAGATAAAGGCAGTTCTCCAATCTCGTCGAGAAATAGGGTTCCCCTATCTGCTTCCTTAAAATGACCTATCTTGTCTCTCACAGCACCTGTAAATGCGCCCTTCTTATATCCAAATAATTCACTTTCAAGAAGATTTTCAGGAATACCACCACAGTTTATGAAAACCATAGGGCCAGCAGCTCTGTTTCCATTATGATGGATTGCTCTTGCGATCAACTCCTTTCCAGTGCCGCTTTCTCCGGTGATAAGCACAGTAGTCTTATGGTCAGCAACGTTACTGACAATATCAAATACACGGGCCATTGATTCGCTTCGGGCCACGATGTTTCCAAAAGAATATTTTTGCTCAATTTTTTTTATTCTATTTCGTAGCCTTGTATTCTCTTCTTTGAGCCGTTCTCGTTCTTCAGCCTTTTTCAATGTTAAAAGGACCTCATCTGTTTTGAACGGTTTGCTAATGTAGTCATATGCTCCCAATTTCATAGCCTCAATTGCTGTATCTACTGTTCCATAAGCAGACATCATGATAACAGTTGTATCAATGAGTTTTTCCTTTGCCGATTTTAGAAAGGTCATACCATCCATTCTGGGCATCTTGATATCGCAGAGGATAAAATGAAATTGCTCTCTTTCTATCGCATCCATACCTTCCTTGCCATCTGCTGCTGTTTTGACCTCATAGCCAGATTTCCCTAAGAGTACCTCAAGCATATGCCTCATATTGGCTTCATCTTCGACAATGAGGATTCTTTTTTTTGCCATAGAAATTCTCGTTAGTAATTATTAGGCCACGAAGTCACGAAGTCACTAAGATTAGACAATTTACAATTTAATACCCTTAGTGCCTTTGTGACTTAGTGGCAGGGCAAAGTGGAAGGATGACAATAATTTTTGTACCCTTTCCCGGTTCACTTTTTACCTTGATATCTCCACCTATATCTTCAATAATTCTCAAACTGACTGAAAGCCCCAATCCTGTACCCTTTCCCGGTTCTTTTGTAGTATAAAATGGATCAAAGATCCTGGTAAGGTCTTCGGCGGGAATTCCTGACCCATTATCAATAAACTCTATGTGTATTTTACTTTTGTTTACCGTTTTGTCTGCTTTAGTCTCTGTAGGAAGGATGGTTCTTATTGATAACGTATTTTTTTGTGATTCATTCTTTGTTTGATTTGCCCCCATAGCATCTATTGCATTCATTGACAAATTTAAAAATACCTGCTTCAGCTTGTCTGGATCAGCAAGAACATTATCCTTTGTTGCACCTTTATCTAAAAAGATTTCACTGTCGGATACCATCGGCTGGGGTTTGAGTATATCTACCATGTCGCCAATAATTTTATGAACAGATACTACTCTCATCTCTCCCTTTGATGGCCTGGAGAAGTCAAGAAGATTTCTAATAGTCCTATTTATTCTGCCTATTTCTTTCTCGATGCGATTAATAAAGTCTTTCCTTTCTTCGTCATTTAGATCACTTCCTTTCAGAAGCCCCAAATAACCAAGGACGATCCCTATCGGATTTCCAATTTCATGGGCGACACCTGAGGCTAATCTCCCAACTGAGGCCAATTTCTCGGATCTTATTATTTCTTCCTGGGCTTGTTGTAACTCAAGATTTGCTTTTTCCAGAGAA
>JAFDHR010000141.1 GCA_019308645.1 Deltaproteobacteria bacterium | reverse complement strand
AAATATGCAACCATACTCATCATGACTCCGTTTATTCTCATCTTAGGCGAGATTGTCCCAAAAACTGTCTATCGCTACCATGCTGAACAAATAACTCCGTATCTGGTTTATCCTCTAAAGGTGATATCCATAATTTTCTATCCGTTTGTCGTAGTTCTGACGTGGCTTACAAGACTTTTTATGATGCTCTTTGGGGTGAGCAGCGCTCGATTGAAACCCCACGCTACAAGAGAAGATCTTGAGAACTATTTGGACATGTGGAATATAGACAGCGGTCTACGTCTACGAACAGCTGAGAAAAAGATCGTTGAGCGCATATTTGATTTTTCTGAGACCGAAGTGGAAGACATTATGATACCGCTCGTCAACGTAGAAGCATTAGAGGTACAAGACCATATTGACAGGGCTATAAGTCTTGCCCAAAAGACCGGTTACTCAAGAATACCTGTATTTTCAGAGGAAGTATATAATATCATAGGCATCGTTCATGCCTTTGACCTCCTTACTGCCCGGCAAAAAACTCTAACCCTCAAAGACATAATGCGTCCCGCCCCGTATGTCCCCAACACCGCCCCTGTTGATGAACTTCTCAAGCACCTGCGAACTGAAGGGAACAGTATTGCTATAGTTGTTGACGAATATGGCGGCACTATAGGCATTATCACCATTGAAGACATACTTGAAGAGGTTGTTGGAGAAATATATGACGAGTATGACAAGGAAGAGCATTTTTTTGTACAAATTGGAAAAAATAAATATCTCGTGAATGCACGCATGGAAATAGATGAGCTCAATGATCATCTCAAGCTACAACTTCCCAAGAATGATTATGAAACAGTTGCTGGCTTTCTTCTTAAATACATGGAAAGGATACCCCAAATTGGTGAAAGCTTTCAGTTTGTCAACCTGAAATTCATTATCACGGAGGCTGACAAGCGCTCAATTAAAAAAGTATCAGTTACTATCTATGATAATAAAGAAAAAGGAGAGGAAACAGGAATACAGTAATGGTATCTGCTCAATAATTTAAGGAAGGGCATGGGTGTCTTTTTTTGTTATGCCCTTCTAATCCCGCTAAGCGGGACTATGTCGTTTCAAAATTGGGTAATAGCAACTTGACCTTATAGTTATATGATCTGTCTATATTACCCAATTTTGATACGACAACTAATCTTAAGTTATATTTAAGGCCTGCCCTGGCGCGAATTATCTGGAATATTATATGATAGTTGTATTATTTCTCAGACTCATTTTAAATACCAATGCATTGCTAGCCAGGTCTGGGCCAGGGGCATAAGCAAAAAAAGACACCCATGTCCTAAAGAAGCAGTAAATTTCCACAGGATTTTGAGCAATTACCAATAATGCTTAGAAAAGAAAAGGCAATGACTGAAAAGAAATACCTTCTTATTGTAATTATTCTGCTCGTATCGCTTATCAGTTGCACCACAACGCAATTTTTAGGTTCACCACCTATTGTACCCACAATTGCTCCTGCGAGGGAATCTGATACACTTATAAAAGCAGCGGAGGCATATTATACTGCCCCTGATGTAGCCAGTATGCGAACCGCTGTTGAAGCAGCCCGAAAAGCCGGTCCAGATACAGCCCTCTATCATGAAATCGCAGCCAACCTTGCATATCTGGAAGATCGACCTTCAGATCGATTTACACACCTTTTTGCTTCCCTGCTTGATCCAGACAATGATACGCCCCTCCTGCATCTTCACTTACTTTCCAAAATGTCCTTGACTCTCAAAGAACGGATGAAAATGGAGCAACTCTGCGAGGCCCTGCAACACCATCCTGATCCAGAGGTAAAGGCCTTGGCAACATATCTTTTGGGAATTTCCCTGTTCGTGCGCGGCGAGGTGAAACGCATGGAAAAAACAACTGCGTCGATCGGTTGGAACATCCCTCTCTCGTTGATCGGAACATGGGACAACGATCAGAACAAGGGCTTTGATATCTCCTATCCACCGGAACAGGAAATTGACCTGGATAAAACCTATCAAGGGCAACTGGTTGAGATCGGCTGGCGAACACGGTATCCAACAGCTCTCTCAACCAACGCAATAAATTTAAAAGAGCTCCTCCATCCAAATGTATGGGCTGTTGCTTATCTGGCATCGGTCATACGCACAACAAAAGAAGGGCCGTATGAACTTCGCCTGTCTTCAACCGATGCCATAAAGGTGTGGGTAAACAACATCCTTGTTTTTGAAAACCGTCATATTAGCCGGTGGACATTTGACGGCATTGTCATTCCTGTTATACTTCGCTCCGGGGCAAACCGTATCCTCATTAAAAGTGCTCAGGATAAAGGTAGATGGCAACTACGTGCACGCATAACCAAACCGGGGGGAATGCCTGTTGACCCACATATGTTGAAAGCCCTTCCTGCTGACACACCATGTCCAACCGGTACCTTAAAAATGATAAGGCCATCGAGACACCTGATATTTTGCCGGCTCGATTTACCTCCAAGATTCAAAATGAAATCCGCAGACAATTTTTATTGATCAGGTCTGCGAGATTATTAGGCCTAAAAATTTCAGCAGTGAAGTTAGCCGAAAGTTTTACCCACATATTCCCCAAAAGTCTTCCGGGACGTTTTCTGTTAGCCTTTGCATTGTGGGATAATGCCGAGCGTGGCCGTACCGCTGACTTGCTCGGAGAGCTTGTTCAAGCGGCTGGAGACCAGCTCATTCAGATCGCTAACAAACAGGCACGTTTCTGGCATCAGAATAATCTTACCCAAAAAGCACGAAAACTGCTCTTTAATATGACCACCGCTCATCCAAATCGCCCAACCGCCTGGAAAAGCCTTGCAAATATTTATAAACAGGATAAATGGAAAGAAGATCGTCTCAAAACCTTGAAGATAATGGCAGAGCGCTGGCCGGATTGGCCTTCTGTGCAAGTGCAGCTGGCCAATGCACTGGAAACCCTCGGCTATCAGAAATTCGCAGAAGCCATTTATCACCAACTGCTTTCTCATCTCTCGAATGACCGTCTAATATTGAAGTCAATGTTTAGAATCTCTCGTAACAAACAGGATTACACCTTAGCTGAGCATTATGCAAAACGACTCACGGATGCATGGCCTCAGCACAGATCTTCATGGTGGCGGCTGGGAGAGATTCGACGTCAATCTAATGATCGCCATGGAGCTGAAAAGGCATTTCTCGCACTCATCGAACTGGCACCTACTGCACCTGAAGGATACCATCTATATGCCGAGCAGGCTTACCTATTTGGAGACCGAGACAAGGCCATACGCTACTGGCAAAAAGCCCTTGATCGGGATCCGGACAATGAACGGCTGGCAAACCGTCTGGATTTTATAGCGCCTCCGGTTTCAAGCCCTTGGGCAAGTGATGTCCCCGATCAGGAGAGTATTACAAAGGCAGTGGCCTCCCGTAGTAATATCCGGTTTCACAGCGGCGCAGACACAGCACTATTGCTTGATGACATGGTAACTGAACTGAAAAGAGATGGAAGCAGTGTTAATGTAATTACCGCCGTCACTCATATCTTTAACAAGTCCGGGCGTGATCAGATGACCAAATATACCCTTCCCAAAAGTGGTCGCTCCCGAATATTACAAGCATATTCGGTTGACCCAGAGGGTAAAAGAGTTGAGGCCTCTTCTATACGAGGGCAGACAATCCGATTTAGAAAAATGAAAATCGGTTCAACAGTGGTTGTTCAATTTCGCCATGACGCCCCTCCGAACAAATACCTTGTGCAATATTACGCAAATACCTGGTGGTTTCAACAATATAAGACTCAAATATTCAATTCCAGATTTGTTCTATGGGCACCTGAAGATACAAAAATATTAGAATTTTTCCGGGGAGACATCAAAAGGCAGACACATAAAAAGGGAACTTTTATCCGCATCGCATGGAGTACTTCCGAAGCTCCGGTACTTATACCTGAAAGCAGATCTCCGCATATCAGCGACATCGCATGGGTATTAAAAATCAGTACAGTCCCAACCTGGGGTCTCTTTCATAAGTGGGAAGAGGCCCTTTTGCAAAACGTTTTCCGTGAGAGTCCAGAAATCGTCCAATTGGCAAACAGACTTTTTAAAAATGCTGATACATCGGTTGAAAAACTGCAGCGCATCCAAACATACCTAATGACCGAAATCCGCTACCAGAAAGACTATGAACATATTATTACAGGAGTGAAGCCCCATGCAGCACCGGTTGTACTCGCACGCCGATATGGAGATTGTAAAGACAAGGCAGTATTGTTTATCACACTCGCACGACTCGGAGGAATTGAGGCCCAATTCGCACTAATACGCTCTCGCCATTTTGGTCAAATAAGGCAAGAAGTACCGATGCAGCAATTTAATCACGTCATTGTATATATTCCACCCCAGCCGGGCCTTGAAAAGGGGCGATTTTTCGATCCTACAGTCGATGCACTGGATGTCGGTCATTTACGGGAGGATGATCAGGGTACGTGGTCATTTGTCTTGGATTTAAAAGGTGGGTATGCGTGGAAGCATGTCCCCTTTCAGGCGGCAGAAATAGATTATTTGAAAAAGCAGATTGTGATGAATATTGCGAAAAACGGGAACTGTAATGCTGAAGTTGTAGTTACCGCCGAGGGCCGTGACGGAGCGGTAATTCGCAGGATCGCCCGAAATAAAGAGAATTTCACTCAATTCCTGCAACGCATCCTTAGCAACTTTATACCCGGGGCAACAATGATCAATTATCAAACAATTGAGGTAGTTGATGTCAGACGTCCTGCAAAGATTAAAATTAGTTTTGATGCGCCAACATTTGTTCGTCGTGAAAGGAACGAACTACGGTTTAAAATACCAAAAGATTGGCACCCAAAAAATCTCTTCTCCCTTGCAAAACGAAACCACCCGCTTGTGCTTGGTATGCCGAGCACCCAGCACCTTGAGATAGATTTCATCTTCCCGGAAGGCATCGAGGTAAAGCATACTCCCGATTCTAAAGAGGTCAGGAGTAATTGTCTTTCACTCAAACGGAGCTTTTTCACAAAAAAGGGGAGTGTAAAGATGAGGCAATCGTTTTCGAGCCTTTGTGAACGCATTCCAGTTGGGGATTATCCGGCTCTGCGCAATGAAATTGATAAAATCATACAATTACAGGAAGAGGAAGTAGTGCTCAGGATTAGCGAATAGTTTTTAGAGACAGTTGCAGGCTTTTGATTTCCCCCTTTTTCTATCAGCGCATATCATTTTTTTTATTCCTGCTCCCACCTATTGACTACCACGCCGCAAAGCCGCGGGGTATCAATCGGAATATCCATAATCTCCCCAAGGGGCGGGGAGTAAAGAATTCAGGCCCAGCCTCCGGCCTATAGGGCCTACGGCCCGGAGGGAGGACCTGGCTTTGGTTTATCCCCAGAGGGGATTTGCGATGCCCGCCTCGCCTGAGCTCGCGATGGCGGGCAGGCCTATGAACTCTGACCTTGCTCAGAGGACCAGGTTTTCAATGTTAGAATAAAATTAAGCCATTGATCCCCCATCCACGGTAATAACCTCCCCTGTGATAAAATCAGAAAGGTCTGAGGCAAGAAACATAACAGCACCTACCACATCACCTGTTTCTGCAATTCTACCCATAGGAATTGCGCGTACCATCTCCTTTAATAGACTTTCGTCACTCCAGAAAGGTTGACTGAACCTGGTTCTTACCATGCCTGGAGCAACTACATTTACATTTATGTGTTCTGAAGCCAGCTCAACTGCCAAAACCCTGGTCAGCATCTCAACTCCAGCCTTGGCCACACAATAAACCCCCATGCCCCTGCTTGCCTTCCGGGCTGCAATGGAAGATATATTAACTATCTTTCCGCCTCCTGAGCCTTTCATGAGCGTAACTGCATGGCTACTGACAAGAAAAGTGCCCTTTAAATTTGACTCAAGAATCTTATCCCATAATCCCTCATCAGCCTCTACCACAGACGGGGTTAAGATATTCATACCCACATTATTTATAAGGATATTAAGCCGACCAAACTTCTTCCCTATAGCCTGTATGAGTGCCTTTACCTGGTCTGATTTACCTATGTTGGCACACACAGCCATCAGATCCAGACCACGTGTGTGAAATTCCTCTACAGCCTTATCCAGATTTTCCCTTTTTCTCCCGCAAATGGCAACCTCTGCACCCCTTTGAGCCATTTTTAGAGCAATATCTTTACCAAGGCCTCTACTGCCTCCGGTCACCAAGGCCACCTTCCCTGATAAATCAATGTTTTTTTCTACCATTTTGTTCTCCTTTTTTTTATAAGTCCAGCCACCAAGTCTCAAAGGCACGAAGAAATGATTATGTCTCTTATTAATAATGATATTTAAAGAATTATATAATAATCGTGGTGACTTTGTGTCTGAGCTATTACCTTATGTTGTAAAAAACTTTAAGCCAAAAAGTTTCTCCTGCTCATACTAATAACCAAAAAAGCAGCCATTCATGCAAGCAAAAGTTTATCACTTCCGATTGACTTGAAAAAACATTTCCACTATATTTCTTTAACCAACTATATTATTATAGGTGTTTTTACGAGCAATAGTTAAACATAGAGCATGTGAGGCCTTTATGAAAATAGCGCAGTTCTACGATAAAGAACGTATTCGGTTAGGCATAATAGATGCTCACAGTCTTATACCTTGTGATTTCAAAGGTGAAATGATCGATTTTATCAAAACAAAACCCGACTGTAAGCCCTCTGGAAAGGATATAGCCCTGGATACTGTTAACCTTGCTCCACCCGTGGGCAGTCCATCTAAAATAGTTGCTATAGGATTAAACTATAGAGATCATATTCGAGAGAGCAAAGGAGAGGTTCCAAAATTCCCCTTGATCTTTGCAAAATTTCCGAACAGTCTGATCGGGAATAACGATTTGATCACCTGGGATGTGAATCTTACCAAAAAGGTAGATTTTGAAGCAGAGCTGGCTGTTATTATTGAAAAGAGAGTACATAAGTGTTCAGAAACCGAGGCCATGGAAGCAATTTTTGGATACACCTGCGCCAATGACGTGAGTGCCAGAGACCTCCAATTTGGTGATGGACAATGGGTGAGGGGAAAATCTCTTAATACGTTTTGTCCTCTCGGCCCATGGATTACTACCACCGATGATATACCTGATCCTCACTCTCTTGGGATACGGTGCTGGCTTAATGGTCAGATCATGCAGGATAGCACGACAAGCATGATGATATTTAGACTCCCTGAGCTTATCAGCTTTATATCACACAATTTTACCCTTTTTCCCGGTGATATCATTCTCACAGGTACCCCCCATGGAGTCGGTACCTTTCGTGAACCTTCTATATATATGAAGGATGGGGATGAGGTTGTTGTAGAGATAGAAAAGATAGGTCGACTGGTGAATATCTGCCACACAATGTAGAAAGGCAATCTGGTTTCACATCTTTTGCCTATCTGGTTTCGATCACATAATTTATCATAAACCCCGGATGACATTACACGATATCGTATATATACTGACCAACAAAACTCCGATAATTTTGATATGTATGATTGGCGTAGTGGCAGTTTCTTATGGCATGCTTAAGGAAAATAGCGTGATTTTCATTATCGGTCTTTTACTTGTTTTTGGAGGCTACCTGCTCATAAGAAGGAAAATAAAGGAATCCATTCGGAACAAACCGTGATAGTGTCTCTGAAACCCCATTCCCCTGATATTTTCATATCCATAGTTGACTAATTCGTAAAAAGTCGGATTTACTGAACCTGCCCGCCATCTGGCAGGCGGGTCTGTCATTTCGACCAGAGAGAGAAATCTGACTTGCGACAGCAAGTCATCCTGAGCAAAGCGAAGGATCTTGTTACATGACTCATTGAGATCCCTCCATTCTCTCGGGACGATGCTTCGCATCGGATTTCTCGCTTCGCTCGAAATGACAGCTTTGGATAGTTTTCGTTCAGAGACTAATTAGATAGTTTTATGGCAACGCTGGTGTCAGATGCTTTATAAAGCTCCTGAATCAATTGAAAGGAAATATAAAATGGATCTGGCGGCCTAAAATGCCGAGAGCGGGAAACTGATTAATTATCAGGCTTTCCCGCTCTTCAAGACCACCCAATATTACATATGGAAGGTTTTTGACTGCCGTCAATGCTACCAGGAAAAGACGGAATGCTAAAGTGGCTATTGTTTATGGCTTCGGCCTTGGAAGGAACCCTGCCATCTCCATAATCTCAGGCACCCTATGTTCCCACTCAATCGCCATCAGATGGATTCCGGCAATTCCTTCTGTTTCCTTGAGCTCGTGCATCTGCTCGCAGAGAATCTTTATCCCTTCAGTGGCAACATTACCTTTTCCTGCTCCCTTAAGTCTGCCTATCATTTCTTCCGGTATAATAATCCCGCTTACATTGGCAGCCATATATCGGGCCATACCTACTGATTTAAGGGGGGTTACCCCAGCTAAGATCTTACATTTTTCATGCAACCCCATATCTACAATCTGCTTCATAAATTCTTTAAATCGCTTCATATCATAGATACATTGGGTTTGAATAAAATCAACGCCGGCTTCCACTTTTTTGGCAAGCCTGTGAACCCTGTATTGAAATGGGTCAGCAAAGGGGTTACATGCTGCCCCCCCGATAAACATCTTGAAATCGCCTTCTATCTCATCCCCACAGATTACCTTATGATCATCCCTCATGGTTTTAACCATATAGATCATCTGAATGGAGTCTATATCAAAGACATTTTTGGCCTCGGGATGATTCCCAAAGGTCTGGTGATCGCCGGAAAGGCAGAGCATGTTTCTAATTCCAAGGGCATTTGCACCAAAAAGATCAGACATCATAGCGATCCTATTGCGGTCCCTGGCCACCATCTGCATGTTCGGCTCCAGCCCTTCGTCTATCAAGACTTTTGCCGCTGCAATCGAAGACATACGCACGATGGCAGTCTGGTTATCGGTAATATTAACTGCATCAACATTACCCTTTAGCATGGATGCCTTCTTTTTAACCACCTCTACATCCGTACCCTTTGGAGGCCCTAATTCTCCTGTAACGACAAATTCTCCCTTTTCCAAAAGCCTTTCAAGATTACTTCCAGACTTCATATTCTCATATCCTCCCTTATTATCTTTCTCGGACCAC